>RGVM01000023.1 GCA_010027295.1 Chitinophagia bacterium | reverse complement strand
AGTACCGGAAGTTCTTCCAGGATGCGCTCGCGGAGCCTGCGGCAGGCGCCACCCGCCACTATCTGATCCGGCGGAAGGGGGCATCCCAGGGACTCACAGACCGCCTGCTGGCCCTCCTGCAGCGCAACGGCATCCAATACGGCAGAGCCGTCGCCGCCGGTGGCGGGAAGGGCTTCCGCTACGCGAGCGGGCGGGAGGAGCCCTTCGAATTCGAGGCCGGCGACATCGTCATCCCGGTGCAGCAGCCGCGGGGTACGCTTCTCAAAGTGCTGATGGAGCCGCAGGCGAAACTGAGCGACTCCGCCACCTATGACATCACCGCATGGGCCCTGCCCTATGCCATGGGCCTCGACGCCTTCGCGGTGCGTGACAAGCCGGCTCCGCAGTGGACGGACGTCGATGCGCGTCAACCGGCAGCAGCGTTCCAACCCGTTGACGATGCCACCGCCTATGCCATCCCCTGGGCCGACATGGGCAGCGTGTCACTGCTATCCCGACTGCTGCAGTCGGGCCTCCGCGTCCGTTTCGCACAGGCCCCATTCCGCGTCGAGGGGCGTGCCTTCGCAAGGGGCACACTGCTCGTCACGAGTGCCGGCAACCGAGTCTCCGGACGCGAACTCGGGGAGCGCATCGCCGTCGCCCTCCGCCAGGTGAAGGACTTCCCGCATGAGGTCGTGCCCGTCCGTACGGCACTCGTCGAGGAGGGCCACGACCTTGGCAGTGGCGACATCCGCCCCCTCAGGGCGCCCCGCATCGCCCTGCTCGGGGGCGAAGGTGTCGTCGCCAACGGGTTCGGGGAAATCTGGCACTGGCTCGACCGGGAGGTCGGCTACCCCGTGTCCGTCATTCAGGTGCAGGACCTGGCGACCGTCAGGCTGGACGGATTCGACGTAGTCGTCCTGCCCGACGGCAACTACCGCCAGCTCTCCGACAAGTCCGTCACCGACCCGCTGCGCGAGTGGTTGCGCAAGGGTGGCCGCCTCGTAGCCCTCGAGAACGCCGCCGCACAGCTGGCCGGCCTCGACTGGGGACTGAAACTGAAGCGCGACGAGTCTTCTCGCGGTCGGGGAGAGGCCGACTCGCTGCGTCGCTACGCCGACCGGGAGCGAGATGCCCTGCGCAACTCCATCCCCGGCGCCATCTACCGCGTCACCCTCGATGAGTCGCATCCCCTCGCCTTCGGCTATCCCAGGCAGTATTTCACACTTCGTCAGGATGCGAGCCTCTACGAACCCTTCCGCGAGGGTGGCTGGAACGTGGGCACCCTTGGCAGAGACGCACATGTGAGCGGATTCGCGGGTGTCAGGGTCCGGGAGAGGATGAAGGACGGCGTGTTGATGGGTGCTCTGCCCATGGGTGCGGGACAAATCGTATTTTTCGCCGACGACCCTGTCTTCCGCGGCTTCTGGGAGAACGGCAAGCTCATGCTGGCCAATGCCCTCTTCCTCGTGGGACAGTGAAGAACCCGAAACTCCTCTACCGACATGTCAAGGATGATGAAGACCTCCGCACGCCTGTCGGTCCTCCGGGACCGCCGGTTTCTAGCCCTCCTCGCAGGACTTGTGACAGCCTCCGCCCTCACCGCGCAGGCGCCGCGACCCCTCGCCAGCTCCGAGATCGCACATCGGCTGCGACGCCTCCAGGTGCTCGGCTCCGTCCTCTATGTGGCCGCCCACCCCGATGACGAGAATACCCGGCTGCTCGCTTATCTCGCGCGCGACCGCCAATACCGGGCAGGCTACCTTGCCATGACGCGCGGCGACGGTGGCCAGAACCTCATCGGCGACGAGCAGGGTGTCGAGTTAGGTCTGATCCGTACACAGGAACTATTGGCCGCTCGTCGTATCGACGGCGCCGAGCAATACTTCACGCGCGCTTTCGACTTCGGCTTCTGCAAGAGCACCGAGGAGGCGCTGCAGACCTGGGGACGCGAGAAGGTGCTCGCCGACGCCGTCTGGGTGATCCGCCGATTCCAGCCCGATGTCATCGTCACGCGCTTCCCCGAGGACGCACGTGCCGGCCACGGCCATCACTCCGCCTCCGCCGTGCTGGCACGCGAGGCCTTCCTGGCGGCGGCCGACCCCAAACGCTTTCCCGAACAGTTCCGTCACGGCGTAGGTCCCTGGCAGGCCAGGCGGCTGCTGTGGAACACCTTCAACTTCGGCGGCGCCAACACGACAGCCGAGAACCAGTTCCGCATCGACGTCGGCGGGTTCCTTCCCCTGCTAGGCCGCAGCCTCGGCGAGATCTCGGCCGAGAGCCGCAGCCAGCACCGCAGCCAGGGCTTCGGCTCGGCATCCTCCCGCGGCAGCCAAACGGAGTACTTCATCCCAGTCATCGGCGAGGCGCCCTCGCGCGACCTGCTCGACGGCGTCGTCACCGGATGGCAGCGACTCGAGGGCGGAGCCCCCATCGCGGCCCGCGTGGACGCCATCGTGCGCGACTTCTCTTACACCGACCCCTCCGCATCCGTGCCTTCCCTCACGGCCCTACATCGTGAGATTTCCGCCCTCGCACCCTCCGTCTGGCGCGACCAGAAGCTCAGGGAGGTCACCGATCTCATCGAGGCCGCCGCCGGCCTGCACCTGGAGGCGGCCACCTCGGAACCCTACGCCGTCCTCGACGACAGCCTGTCACTGACCCTCACCGCCATCCTCCGTTCGGGTATCCGTGCCCGTTGGATGGGCGCCGCCATCGACGGGCGCGACACCGCCGTCGCACGCCCCCTGCCCGCCAACCGCAACACCGTCCTGCCCCTCCGTATCCACGTGTCGCCCGACAAGCCCCTCTCGCAGCCCTACTGGCTCGTCGACGAAATGGAGAAGGGTTCCTTCAACGTGAAGGACCAGCGTATGATAGGTCTCGCCGAGGGGCCGCCCGCCTTCACCGTCCGCTTCGAGATCGAAGTCGAGGGTGCCGTCCTGCGCTTCGAGAAACCGCTCGTCTTCAAGAGCACCGACCCCGTCAAGGGCGAACTCTTCCAGCCCCTCTGCGTCGTCCCACCCGTCAGCGTCAACACATCACCCGGCGTCATGCTCTTCCGAAAGGGGGATAAGCGGGTGCGCGACTTCACCCTGACCGCCACCGCCTACACGCGCATCCCCCCTTCCGAGGCGCGGTTCGACTACCGCTACGGCGCCACCTCGGAGTCTATGCGCGACACCGCCTTCCGACTCAACCGCGGGCAGTCGCGCGAGATCCCGCTGCCCGTCCGCAGCCAGTCCATGGAGGGACGCACACGGGACCGCCTCCTCGCCGGACTGGAGTTCCGCAACACGCATACCGACCAGGGCAACCGCCTGGCCCTCGCACAGATACAGTACGACCACATCCCCACAGTGCGGTATTTCTACCCCGACGGCCTGACCGTGCTCAACATCCCGGTCGCCACCGCCGGACGCCGAATCGGGTATATCCGCGGCGCGGGCGACAAGGTCCCCGAGGCACTGCAGGAGCTGGGCTACGAGGTGACCTTCCTCGGCGAGGGGGACATGGACCTGGGGACCCTACAGGGCTTCGACGCCATCGTCACGGGCATACGGGCCTACAACGTGCATGAGTGGCTGAGTGCCCGCCAGGAGGCGCTGATGGACTACGTGAAGGGTGGTGGGAACCTGGTGGTTCAGTACAACACCAACAGCTTCGCCGGCCCCATGCGCTCCCGGATCGGGCCCTTTGACTTCTCCATCTCCCGGAACCGCACGACCGACGAGCATGCCGAGGTCAGATTTCTCGCCCCGGAAGACCCCCTGCTGAACTGGCCCAACCGCATAACGAAGGACGACTTCGAGGGGTGGGTACAGGAGCGTGGCATTTATTACGCCACGATGCCCTCCAACGGCTTCCGCGCCGTGCTGGGCATGCGCGACCCCGGCGAGGAAGAGCAGACCGGCAGCCTCGTCACCGCCCAGTATGGGAAGGGTCGATTCATCTATACCGGTCTCGTCTTCTTCCGTCAGCTGCCGGCCGGCGTGCCCGGCGCCTACCGGCTGATGGCGAACCTTGTCTCCAATCCGAATGTTGCTGTCCATGGAGGAAAGAAATAGGCCGAAACGAAGCGCCGGTTTCGGCCTGGTGGTGGGTGTAGGACTTGGCCTGCTGGTGGGGCTCGTCTTCAAGAAAATGGCCATCGGGCTTCTGCTGGCCATCGCCGTCGCCTACATGCTCTACTCCTCCGACAAACGCTGAGGCATGACAGAAGAATCCGAGAAGCCACCCCTGTTCCCCAGCTGGCGGGGTTGGTACCTGCTGGTCACGGGCTTCCTGCTGCTCCAGATCCTGCTCTTCACCCTGCTCACCAAATCCTGCGCATGAGGCCGGCCGACTGGATCGTGCTGATGCTCACGCTCTCTGGCATCATCCTCTACGGCATCGCCCGGTCCCGCCGCTCGCGCGACATCGAGGGGTATTTCCTCAGCAACCGCGAGATGCCCTGGTACATCGTGCTCCTCAGCATCATGGGTACGCAGGCCAGCGCCATCACCTTCCTGTCCGCCCCGGGGCAGGCGTATACCGACGGGATGCGCTTCGTCCAGTATTATTTCGGCCTGCCCCTCGCCATGGTCGTCCTATGCATCAGCTTCGTGCCCATCTACCACCGGCTCAGGCTCTTCACCGCCTATGAGTTTCTCGAGACACGCTTCGACCGTAAGACGCGCATCCTCACCAGCCTCATCTTCCTCGTCTCCCGCGCCCTCTCGACCGGCATCAGCATCTACGCACCCTCCATCATCCTCTCCTCGCTGCTGGGTTGGGACATCTACCTCACCAATATCGTGATGGGCGGACTGCTCATCGTCTATACCGTCAACGGCGGTGCCCGCGCCGTCGCCTACACGCAGCAGATGATCCTCGCCGTCGTCTTTGCCGGGATGTTCCTCGCCGCATTCCAGGCCGTTCGGCTGCTGCCCGACGGCATCGGCTTCCCCGAGGCCATGCGCATCAGCGGACACCTGGGCCGGCTAAACGTCATCACGACCGGCTTCAAGGACGGAGGATTCGACTGGACCGACCGCTACAACCTCCTCAGCGGCACCATCGGGGGCTTCTTCCTGGCGCTCTCCTATTTCGGTACCGACCAGAGCCAGGTGGGACGCTACCTCACGGCCAGCTCGCTGCGTGAGAGCCGCATGGGCCTTATCATGAATGGATTGGTCAAAGTGCCCATGCAATTCCTCATCCTGCTGGTCGGCACGATGGTCTTCGCCTTCTACCAGTTCCACGAAGCCCCCCTCCATTTCAACCGGGTGGCCGAGGAACGGGTGAAATCCACATCCTATCGCGACTCGGTGGAACTCCTCGAGACGAGGCACGCAATGCTACAGGCCGAGAAGCGCACACTCGTCCACGGCCTCGGCACGTCGGTCGGCGCCTCCGGAGAACGGATGCGCGACAGCACCGTGGAGGCACTCGCCGTCCTGCAGCGCGAGGAGGATGCGCTGAGGGGCCGTATGAAAGGTTATATCAAGGCTGCCGGTGCCTCCGAGGCCAACGATACCAACTATATCTTCCTGCGGTTCGTGCTGGACCACCTGCCGGCCGGACTGGTAGGCCTGCTCATTGCCGTCATCTTCCTATCGGCATGGGGAAGCATCGCCGCCGCCCTCAACTCGCTGGCCTCCTCGACCATCGTAGATATCCACCGGACCTTCGCCAAGCCAGGTGCCGACGATGCCCGGGAACTGCGCATCTCGAAGGTGTACACTTTCCTCTGGGGGGTCTTCTGCATCCTCGTGGCCGAGCTGGCCACCGACATGGGCAGCCTCATCGAGGCTGTCAACATCCTCGGCTCATGGTTCTACGGGGTGATGCTCGGAATCTTCCTCGTCGCCTTCTACGCCAGACGCGTGGGCGGGCATGCGGTCTTTTATGCCGCACTCATCGGAGAGGCCCTCGTGATCCTGCTGTACCTGGGCACGGACATGGCATGGCTGTGGCTCAACGCCATCGGTGCCCTTGCCGTCGTGGCGGTGGCGCTTCTGCTGCAGAAAATCCTTCCTGCCCGGAATTGATGGGATAAGGGACGCATACCGACCGGCGAGTGAGTCTCGCCCTGGCATCCTTGCATGTCGCGGCTTGCGTCTATAGTGCCTCGGGCGGGTGTCGAACCCGCACTCGCTTTTTCGGCGAACAGGATTTTAAGTCCTGCGTGTCTACCGGTTCCACCACCGAGGCATCACTGTCGTCAGGGACTTGGGGGGTACGTTGCGCAATCAAAAATAAGCATCGAATGCGCTGTACGTGCGTGGAGAAAGAAAAACCCATCCGCTTCGATGGGCGAATGGGCGTTTTTTGGAGCGGAAGACGAGATTCGAACCCGCGACCCTCACCTTGGCAAGGTGATGCTCTACCAGCTGAGCTACTTCCGCGTAAGTTCCCTTTCGGGAGTGCAAATATAGGGCAATCCCTTGAAGGGAAAAAATCAGGTCACTTGTATTTCGGCGTATAGAGGGTGTTCTCGGGCACTTCCACCTTGGGTTTGCCGGGGTAGCGCATCGAGTAGAGGCCATAGCAGCCTCCCAGAACGAATGCCACGAAGGCGAAGAGCTGTACGTGGAAGAGGAAGCGTGACGACGATACCCAGTTGCGGCCGAAATCCGTCCTCTCCGGCTTGTTCATGTCCTCGGAATGCATAATGTTTCAATGTTGCGTGCAAAAATAGGGCGCGTTCGGGAATAATCATCCCCTGCGGCCGACAATTTCAGCGAAGGTCCTCCGGTGCCGCACGAAATAGTCCCATATCAGGTTGCCGGGGTACAGTCCTTCCAACGGGCCATCGCGTCGGCCGGGCATCAGGGCCTGGCCCTGGTGTCGGAGCAACCAGCCCAGGAAGGCCACATGCGCCTTGGCGATGGCCATGAAATAGCCGGGGTTCCCTTCCAGCAGGTTCTTCCAGGCGCTTACTGCGTCGAGTGCGAATCGGGCAGGAACCTTCCATAGCCGCTCCCTCATAGGTAGGTTCTTCCAGATCATGATATGATTGTTGCGGAAGTTCAGGAATGTCTTGCGCGGGTTGCTATGGGGGAGGGTACCTCCTCCGACATGGCGAACCACGGAAGCGGGGCAGGCGAATATCCGGTATCCGGAGAGCTGCATGCGCCAGCATAGGTCAATCTCCTCCTGGTGTGCGAAGAAGTAGGGATCAAAGCCGCCCTGTGCCCGGAATACGGCGGTTCTGACAAACATGGCTGCGCCCGTGGCCCAGAAGACGGGGGCCGTTTCATCGTACTGCCCGGTGTCGCGCTCGCAGGTGTCGAAGACCCGGCCGCGCGTGAAGGGATAGCCTAGGCTGTCGATCCAGCCACCGGCTGCGCCGGCGTACTCGAAGCGGTCGGGCGCGCTCCAGTCCAGGATCTTGGGCTGGCAGGCGGCGATGCGCCCATCAGTCGCCATCAACGCCACCACCGGCTCTATCCATCCCGGCTCGACCTCCACGTCCGAGTTCAGCAGCACGCTGATCTCCGCCGATACCTGCGCCAATGCCGTATTGTAGCCCTTCGCAAATCCCTCGTTGGCGGGATTCTCCAGGATGCGTACGGCCGGGTATTGGCTGCGTAGGAAGGAGACCGAGTCGTCCGTAGACCGGTTGTCGGCAACCACGACCTCGAGGTTGGGGTATGTCGATCGGGTAACGGAAGGCAGGAAGCGTTCCAGGTAACCCTTCCCGTTGTAATTGAGGATGACGACCGCGACGGTTGGTAGAGCCAAGGGAAGGTTCGGGTTTGCGCAAAAATAGGCCTTCCGGAGGAAGCACTGACGGCCGTCGGCGAGTTTGTACCTTCGGTATCCGACCCCATGCCGCATGATCCGTCCGCTGTTCGACTGGAAAAGTGTTCTTACCCTGCTGGCTGTGGCCATGGTCACGGCCACCATCTTCTATTCCCGCTACCTGGCAGGCCGCATCGCTACGGAAGAGCGCCGAAAGGTCGAGGAGTGGGCCGATGCACAGCGTTATATCGCGCATGCCACTCCCGAGCAGGACATCCTCTTCGCCTCCCTACTGGTAGCGGGCCAGACATCGATACCCGTCATCGAGACCGACGAGCGCGACAGCATCACGGGATGCCACAACATCGACGATGCCATCCCGTCGACCGATACGACCCGGTTACGCCGGCTTCTGCAGGAGTTCGCCGAGGCGCATCCGCCCATCGTGACCTATCTCGATACGGGTCGGACCCGCTTCAACCGCTATTACTACGGAGAGTCGTCCCTGCTCCGACAGGTGCGCCACTACCCCATGGTGCAGCTGGGTATCGCCGCCCTGTTCATCGCAGTGGCCTTCCTCTCGCTGGCGGCCAGGCACCGTGCGGAGCAGGACAGGCTGTGGACGGCCCTCGCCAAGGAGACGGCCCACCAGCTCGGCACGCCGCTGTCTGCGATGGAGGGATGGATGGCGATGCTGCGGGAGTCTCCTTCCGACCCGGGGATCGTGGACGAGATGCAGCGCGACCTGGAGAGGCTCAAGCGCGTATCGGAGCGTTTCGGCCGTATCGGAGGGCCGCCCCGTCTCGAACCCTGTGAACTCTCCTCGCTGGTGCCCCATGTGGTCGACTATGTTAGCAAAAGGGCCGCCGCACGTGTGAGCATGACCGTGCACATGGAGCCCGGCGACGAATACAGGGTCATGGCCTCGCCCACCCTGCTGGAATGGGTGGTGGAGAACCTCCTTCGCAACGCGCTGGACGCGCTGGAAGGCTCGGGCGAAGTGCGTGTCCGGCTCCATCGTGAAGGCGGAGAGGTCTGCATCGACGTCTCCGATACGGGCAAGGGCATGTCCCGGACCGACCAGGGACGCATCTTCCGGCCCGGCTTTACGACCAAGAAGCGAGGCTGGGGGCTAGGCCTCACCCTTTCGCTGCGCATCGTCCGAGAGTACCACGGCGGCAGGCTCTCAGTCTGGGCTTCGGAGCCGGGGCGGGGGACCACCTTCCGGGTTGTCCTGAAGGCCGCTGAGGGATAGCGGGGACCGAAAGATTGTCAGGATGTCATTCCTTCCCGACAGATATGGGAGCATCCTGGATTGTATTATTCCAACCGACTCGGCAGCAGTCCACCAATCTCCAGGATTTCAATCCTTGCGGGCAATATGCGGAATCGCTCGCTGCCCAGGAACAGCCGGTCGCTGTCGATGAATGCCACCGACTCGGTCTGCGCCGGTCCGGCGAGCGGTACACGCAGATGTCGGCCCCGGAAGGGCATCCCGCCGGGAAAGTCGTACAGGAGCCATAGGAAGCGTGCCAGCATCGGCGTGTAGCCGGTGAGGACGATACGGCCCGTGGAAGGGTCTATGTCGGCGCCGGTCACCATTCCGTCGGTGTCGAAGGAGTCTAGCCGCTCTGCCGTGTATTCACCGGGTTCCGCAGGCAGGCTGTAGAGGACGGTGGCCTTCGATGCCCATTGCTTGGTGAAGAGCAGCAGCCGGCCGTCCAGGCAGACCATGGCCTCGCAGTCGTGGTCGGTCCGGTTGGGCGCAGCCACGCTGTCGGGCATGTCGGGATAGCGGAAGCCTATCTTCTGGGACGGCACTTCCCCGTTGTCCGGGGCGGCGGCGATATCGGCCTTCCGTACCCGGTAGATGGCGAGGTCCTTCCGGGCCCCATCCGCGTTGTTGCCGAAGTCCCCCACATAGATGTACGCCGTGTCCTGCGCGATGTCCTCCCAGTCCCTGTTGGCCGTGCCTCCGACGCGTACCGTACGAAGGATGCGCCCGTCGGTAGTGTCGGTCTCGAACAGGAGGGGACCGCCCCCTCCATCGACATGCTGCCAGAGCCTTCCCTTCCATAGGATCATGCCGGAGTTCTCTTCGAGGGCCGTTACTTGCTGGAACCTTGTTCGTGGACGCATCCTTTCCTGCGTCTGTGCGCCGGCATCAGAAGGCCGGGCGGCCAGGAGCAGCAGCAGGATGGCAGCTGGGTATATTTTCCGTCGCCGGCGCCGGGTGAGGAAGAAGAGCAGATAGCCGGAGGCGAGGGTGATGAGGCCGAGGACGGATGCCAACCGGAGGATGCGGTTGTTGATGTCGTCGCGGCCCCGATAGTCCATGATGTGGAGCATCCACAGGAAATCGAAGACCCGCCATTTTGTATTCCGTATGTTGTGGATCTGACCGGTCTCCCGGCCCACATAGACGGTGTACCCCTTCTCGCCCGACAACCGGACGGCATAGGCAGGCAGCGGTTTTTCGCGGTATTCATGATCCTGTCCGACCCTCTCCAGGAGCCTGACCTCAGCGACCCGGGCAGGGATTGTCAGGCCATTCAGGGCGATGGCACCCGCTTCCTCCGGTTCGATGTCGGGCAGGAGGGTCGCCTTCTCTGGGTCCAGCCGTGCATGGTGTTCGACACCCTTTTCGAGATAGCGGACCAGGAAATGCCCTCTCTTACCTACATCCTCCGACCAGCGCAGATCCAGGATCTCCGCCTTGGGATGAAGGCCACGGAACGACGACATGGCCTCGCCCAAACCCGCGGAGGGCAGATCGGCCAGGGATAGCGGCTGCGGTGCTTTCCGGATATCGTCGCCGCGGACGTTCGGGAGGCTCGTCCAGCTGAAATAAAGTCCGCCGAGCGTCCATAGCAGGAACTGAAGGCCGAATACGAAGCCCAGCCATCGGTGCCAGACCCGCGCGCGCCGGACCATCTTTCTTCGCATGGGAGGAAGGTTGAAGGAATGGGAGTCCGCAATGATACGAAACAAGGAGGCGGTATCGTGGCAGTCGGACTTCCGCTGACTACGGACGGCATTTCTTTCATTCGTGGAATTACCCTATTTTTGCAGTCCCCTGCCCAGGTGGTGAAATTGGTAGACACGCTACTTTGAGGTGGTAGTGGCCGAAAGGCTGTGCTGGTTCGAATCCAGTCTTGGGCACGAAAAAGTCCTGCACGTTGTGCGGGATTTTTTATTCCTAGGCTAACCGGGGCCGCTTTGTCCGGCAGAAAAATGAAAGGGCGTTGGGCGAAACGTGACTCTGCTTTTTTTCTCAATCCCATGGCAATGATGCCCCGGGGATGGCCTGCCATGACGGTCACTCTCTTCCGGATGTCAAGCCTGAACGTTTCGTCACCTTCTCCGGTGTATTCGCATCCTTCCTCGCCTTTCCGCATTCCGGGCATTCTCCCGCTCCCGGCTTCTTCCGGACGTTTCCATCCATCGATATGAGTAGTGGGGTTTCCGGAATATCGGTTCGAGTGAGCTGTATCAACTCCTTCAGGGCGCGCTGCTCCCCGTCGATGACGGGGCCGCCCTCTCCCGGCTGCCGGATGGAGCGTACGAGGGCGGATTGGAACTCGCCCTTTCGGTTGACATTGACCGTGACCATGGGGGCAATGCCGGAGACGCCCGACAGGTTGAACCGTCCGTAGGTGGCGAAGTTGCCCAAGCTGTAGCAGATGAGCCGGTCGCGGTAGAGGTCGATGGCCCGGGTGACATGGGGCCCGTGCCCGAAGACGACATCGGCTCCGGCATCGATGACCGCCCGGGCGAAGCGGTATGGGTTCCCGCGGTTCTCGCCGACGAACGTTTCATCCTGCCGTGTCACGTGTGTCTGGGTGGCGCCTTCCGCACCGCCGTGGAAGGAGACGATGACGATGTCGCAGACGGAGTCGAGCGCCCGGACGATGCGGGCGGCGGATGCATGGTCGTTGATGTCCAGCGTGCCCGTGTTGGGTGCGAAGGCGGTGAAGCCGATGGTCAGGTCATCGACCCGGAAGACGGTCGTGGGACAGAAGCTGAGGCCCGCATACCGGATGCCTTCCCTCTCCAGGACCTCGACGGTGTTGCGCGAGCCCTTCAACCCGAAGTCATTGATATGGTTGTTTGCGACGCTCATCACGTCGAAGCCCGCCTCAGTGAGGTAGCGGGCATAGTGGTCGGGCATTTTGAACGCGTAGCATACCAGGCTGTCCTTGCATTTCTTGCCGGGGTGGTCGCCCGACAGGAATGTGCCCTCCAGGTTGCCGAAGGCGATGTCGGCCTCCCGGATGTATGACTGCACGGGTTTCAGCAGGTTGGCGCCGTCATCCGGGGGCAGGTATTCCTTTTTGGGGAAATCGGTGCCCAGCATGATGTCGCCCACCCCGAGTATGGTGAGCGAATCGCGTCGGACGGGCATCGTCGAGTCCCCTGCTACGCGGTTGAGGGGCCGGGACGTGTCGGTCCCCGACCTGCTGCGAGAAACCTCCTGTGTCTGTGTCGGCTTGGGGGGCAGGGTATCCTGAGATGACGCCGCGCCCTGACCCGCTTGGGCCTGGATGCATATCGCCATGGTCAGGATCGTGACAAGGATTCTGTGGGGCATCTAGTGTGGAGTGCGCGCAGGGTGGTGTTTTCGCATGGCACAAATTCCTGTGCATGCAACGCTGGAGCCGCTTCTGAAAGTATGAAAAAATAAAACTATGTGCCCCGTTCCCTGCAGTCTTTTAGGATTCCTCGCCCCCGTCACGGAACACTTCCCGGGTTTTTCCTAACGAGGCGATACCCACGGGTAGGGTTATTTCAGAAGCTCCCGCATCTTGCTCCGGATCATGCGTGCCGCCCGGACGGGGTTCAACCGGTAGAGCATGTCCATGGTGCGCGCATCCTTCCCGACGAGCACCCGGTATGCGTCCCGCTCCATCGCTCCGATGATGATGGCGGCGGCTTTGGATGCCGGCAGCATGGGCATGGAGGACTCGGGCATCTCCACTCCGGAGTTCTTCGTGATATCGGTGTCGATGGCTCCGGGCAGGACGAGGGTGACATGCACCCGTGTGTCTGCCAGTTCCGCGTGCAGTCCCTCGGTGAAGAGCTTTATGGCGGCCTTGGAGGCGCCATAGATCGTCTGTCCGGGTACGGGGAGAAACCCGCCCATGCTCGACACGTTAACGATATGCGCTTCGGGACGGGTCAGGAGATGAGGCAGGAGGGTCTTCACAAAATAGAGCGTACCCCAGAAGTTGACGCCCATGATCTTTTCGATGCGTGCGTAGTCGAGTTCGGCGACCTTGACGAAGGGCTCGCGGCATTCCGCGAAAAGCGTTCGCCGAATTTTGGAAC
>RGVM01000220.1 GCA_010027295.1 Chitinophagia bacterium | reverse complement strand
GTTTGTAGAGCCTTCGGTCCAGCAGCGACCGGCAAAGCAGCGACAGGACTCTGTCGGGATGCCCGGCCCAGCGCTTGGCGGCTGCTATCACGTCAGTGTCGTCGAGCTCGCAGAAGGCGTCGATGGGGTTTGCGGCAGGCCACTCCGCCCTCCGGAACAGGAAGAATCCCAGCGTGTCGCCCCCGTCGACCGAGGTGTCGCCGGCCTGGTACAGCCAGCGGGCCCTCTCGAGGATGCGCCCCAGCATGACTTCCGCTGCGATCACGGTCTTGTGCAGGTAGACCTGCCAGTACATGAGCCTGCGCGAAACGAGGAACTTCTCGATGGAATGCACGGCCTTCTCCTCCACCACTAGCGATCCCTCGTGTACCGCCAGCATCTTGATGATGCGGTCGTACCCGACGGTACCCTCGATGACGCCCGTGAAGAAACTGTCGCGCGCCAGGTAATCCATCCTGTCTACGTCCAGCTGACCACTGACGAGCTGGTGGAGGAAACGCTTCGGATGCGTACCCCGGAAGATGGCGATGGCCGTCGACAGCCTCCCGCCCGAGGCGGCGTCGAGGGCCTCCATGATGCGAAGGGAGAGCGCCTCGTGGTGCATCTCCTCGACGACCTGGCTCTCCAACGCATGCGAGAAAGGGCCATGGCCTATGTCGTGCAGCAGAATGGCGATGCGGGCCCCGCGCTCTTCTTCGGGGGAGATGTCGACGCCCTTGGCTCGAAGTTCCTGCAGGGCCAGCGTCATGAGGTGGAAGGCACCGAGCGAATGGTGGAGGCGCGTGTGCACCGCACCAGGGTAGACAAGGTGGGAGAGGCCCATCTGGGATATGCGCCGCAGCCGCTGGTACCAGGGGTGGGAAACGATGTCGTACACCTGCGGGTCGTCGATGGTGATGAAACCGTGGACGGGGTCGTTGACGATCTTCCGGAAGGGCATGCGTCGTACTTTTGAAGGACCGCAAAGATAGACATGCCCGACGGCTGCGGTGTCCCATCCCCCAAAACACGGAACCGATGCCCCTCGCCAGCATACTATGGGTCGACGACGAGGCCGAGAGCCTGGAGTCCCACCGTCGATTCCTCGAGTCGAAAGGCTATCGGGTGCATGCCCTCTCCAATGGGCACGATGCGTTGGAGTATCTCATCACGCATCCCGTCGATGTGGTACTCCTCGACGAGACGATGCCCGGGCTATCAGGCCTCGAGACGCTCACCCGCATCCGGCAGCGATCCCGACAGGTGCCCGTCGTCATGGTCACACGCAACGAGACGGAGGACCTCATGGACGAGGCCATCGGCTCGCAGATCAGCGACTACCTTATCAAGCCCGTCAACCCGCACCAGGTACTCTCCTGTCTCAAGAAGATCATCGACAACCGACGGCTCGTGGCCGAAAAGACGGCCTCGGATTACCAGCGCCAGCTGGCCGGGATGTACGGCGACTGGGACGGACAGTCCGACCCCGACAGATGGGCAGAGATCCACCGAAAGCTCATCGACTGGGAACTGGAGATGGAACGCAGCGACCTGCCCGAGATGCGCGAGATACACCGCTCCCAGATGCAGGAGGCGGATGCGGAGTTTTTCCGTTTCGTGTCTCGACAATACGCCTCCTGGACAGACCAGAAGCGCCAGGCCGAAGCCCCACTCATGAGCCATAACCTCTTTCAGCGGAAGGTGCTCCCTCATGTGGGGCAGGGACAGCCCCTGGTCTGGATCGTCATCGACAATCTCCGATACGACCAGTGGAAGGCCATAGAGCCCGTGCTCGCCGACTCCTTCCGGATACAGGAGGAGTCCGCCTTCCTGAGCATCCTGCCCACCGCCACCCATTACAGCCGCAATGCCCTCTTCTCGGGTTTGCTGCCCTCGGAGATGCAGCGCCTGCATCCCGAGCTATGGCGCAACGAGGACGAGGAGGGCGGGAAGAACGCCCATGAGGAGGATTTCCTCAAGGCGCAGCTGCTCCGCCTGCGCCGTGACGGCCTCCGTTGCTCCTATCAGAAGGTCGTCACGCACCAGGACGCACAGCGGCTGGCGGACCAGGCCCACAACCTGCTGAACTTCGACCTATCCGTCGTCGTCTACAACTTCGTGGACCAGCTGAGCCACGCACGTACCGAGATGGAACTCCTCAAGGAGCTCGCCGCTGACGAGGCCGGCTACCGCAGCCTCACACTGAGCTGGTTCCTCCACTCTCCCCTGCACCAGGCGCTGCGACGCATCGCCGAGAAGCGCATGACGCTGATACTCTGCACGGATCACGGAAGTGTGCGGGTCAGGAACGCTTGCAAGGTCGTGGGGGACCGCCACTCCTCCACCAACCTCCGCTACAAGCAGGGCAGGAACCTCGACTACGCCGCCTCCGACGTGCTCGCCTTCCGAGACCCCCTCAAGGCGGGTCTGCCATCTACATCTGTGAACGCTTCCTTCATCTTCGCCAAGCCTGACGCCTTCCTGTGCTATCCGAACAACTATAACCAGTTCGTGAACCTGTACCGCAACACTTTCCAGCATGGCGGCGTCTCCATGGCGGAGATGATTGTGCCGGTGGTGCGCATGACCAGCAGGTAAAAGCCGTACGTCAGCGTAGGTTGAGGTTCATCATGGTGGCGCCCTTCAGGTTCTCGCCGACATGCAGTCCCGCCTTGCCGGCTGCAATGATGCCTCCGTCGCTGCCCAGGTCCCAAAGCCGCCCGCGCAGGGGCACCAGCATGCCAAGCAGGCTTGGCGAGGCGCTCACTTTGGCTGTCATGCCGTACCTCAGAATGGCTTCCGAAAGGGTGGGCGCAGACCGGGACAAGGCCTCCTGTGCCTTTTCCCGGTTTGACAGCCCGGTACGGGACCAGGGCTTCGACAGCGCACTGTCGGCAGAGAAGAATTCAGGAACAATCACGATGGCATCCCTGCCGGAGACACCGGCATAGCCCTCCTGTCGCCAGGCGTCCTCAGAAATCAGTACCGTGGTCGGACCCGCGGGCAGGTCGAAGACGGGATGTGCGTTGTGTGAGACACCCCTTACGAACTCACCCTCCAGGGTACCGGGGTGCTCCTCTCCGTACAGTCGCGGGTCGATGTGTCCGTCTGAATGGAAGACGGCGCCGACGTTGGAGAGCGGACCCATGTCTGTCTGCAGAACGCTATCCCGCACGGAAGGGTTGGACAGCAGGATGGAGCCGGCCACGATGGTCACCCCGTACTTTCTCGCGAGGGAGCCGAAGACCTCCTGGTAGCTGCGTGCCATTGAGGCGCTCTTGATGGAGAATATGCTGTGCCTCGTCCGGCTGACCGTACCGTCGGGCGCGGTGAACCACTCCCGGAGATAGTAGAAATAGTTCGAACCCACGAAGAGGGCGAGGGCGTCGTCAATTGTTGTTGTACGGAATATGCCTGCCTTCTCCCCCTCCACAATCAACCATGTTCCGATGTGCTCTGGGAACACCACGACCGTACCCTCATGCATCCATCCCAGCGTCTTGGCCACCTGCAGGTATCCGTCGAGTTTGTTCATCAGGTGCTGGCGAGAGGCATAGTCAGTAGGCACCATCCAGGGACTCACGCCGATGATGTTTCCTCTACTCCGGAAGGTGTCGACCTCGACATGAGATTCGAGCTGTAGCCTGACATCCAGCGGCGGACGGACACGGTCGTGGCGCGCCCACAAGAAATAGGCGGCCAGGACCGCTGCCAGACAGACCGAGAAAACCCTGAACCCTCTGCGCAACGCCATCTTGCCCCCCTTTTCTTTTCGTCTTTAGAGATGAGTAAGTTAGCTTTAACGCGGAAATCCAGCAAATGAAGAAGTCGTTCAAGCATGTGAGCTATCTGTGGGACGATACCGTCGCGGCCGGCATGGAGGGCGACGAGGTGGCCCTCCTCGTGTATCGCTCCAACCTCCTCGGGGCCGACCTGCGCCTCACCAACTACGGCGGAGGCAACACCTCCTGCAAGGCGATGGCCCCCGACCCGCTGACCGGTCGCATGACCGAGGTCATGTGGGTCAAGGGCAGCGGGGGCGACCTCGGAACCATGAAGCGCAACGGTCTCGCCGCCCTCCACGTCGACCGGCTCCGGAACCTCGAGGGCGTCTACCGCGGCCGCGCGCATGAGGACGCCATGGTGGCGCTCTTCAACCACTGCCTCTACGACCTCGACTCACGGGCGCCCTCCATCGACACCCCGCTGCATGCCTTCCTCCCCTTTCGCCACATCGACCACCTGCATCCGGACGCGGCCATCGCGATAGCGGCGGCCCGCGACGGAAGTCGCATCACGCAGGAGCTGTTCGGCGGCACCGTCGGATGGGTCGACTGGCAGCGCCCGGGCTTCGACCTGGGCCTGCAGCTGCGCCGCTGCCTCGACGAGAACCCGGGCATCCGCGGCATCATGCTCGGCTCGCACGGACTCTTCACCTGGGGTGACACGGCCCATGACTCCTACCTCAACACCCTCGAGGTCATCGAGCGCTGCTCCGAATACCTGGAGGAACACTACGCCCGTCAGTCCCACGTATTCGGCGGCCGTCGCATCGAGGACCTCCCGCAGGAGGAACGCCGCAGAAAGGCCGTCGCCATGGCTCCTGTGCTGCGCGGCCTCTGCTCCTCGCAGCAACGCATGGTGGGCCATTTCACGGACGACCCGCGCGTGATGGCGTTCATCGGCTCACACGACCTGGCGCGACTGGCCCCGATGGGCACCAGCTGCCCGGACCATTTCCTTCGGACGAAGATCGCCCCACTGGTGCTGGATGTCTCGCCCGATGCCGACCTATCCGACGCCCAGGCCCTACGGGCACGCGTGGAACCCCTCTTTGAAGCCTATCGGAAGGGCTACGCCAACTATTACGGGACCTGTCGGCATGCCGACAGCCCGGCCATGCGCGATCCCAATCCCGTCGTGATCCTGTGGCCCGGCGTGGGCATGTTCACCTTCGCCAAGGACAGGCAGACGGCGCGCGTCGCCGCCGAGTTCTACATCAACGCCATCAACGTGATGAAGGGCGCCGAGGCCGTCTCCGCCTACACCTCTCTGCCCCGGCAGGAGGCCTTCGACATCGAATACTGGCTCCTGGAGGAGGCGAAGCTGCAGCGCATGCCGAAGCCCAGGTCGCTCGCGGGGCGCATAGCCCTCGTGACGGGCAGCGGCGGCGGCATCGGCAAGGCCATCGCCCGACGTTTCGCCGAGGAGGGCGCCTGCGTGCTCGTCAACGACCTGAACCCGGAACGCGTCGCCGAGGTGAAGGCCGAGTTCGAGAAGTCGTTCGGCCGCGATGCAGTGGCCGCGGCACGGCTCGACGTCACCGACGCCGCCAGCATCGACGATGCCGTCGCCGAGGCCGTATTGGCCTTCGGGGGGGTCGACAT
>RGVM01000219.1 GCA_010027295.1 Chitinophagia bacterium | reverse complement strand
CACCGTCTCCAACCTGCTCGACTGGTGCGCGACCCAGGACCTCGAGGCCGTCGACATCACCGGCTATTACTTCCCCGGCTATCCCGCCGTGCCCTCCGACGAGCTTATCACCAGCGTCAGGGAAAAGGCGGCACGCCTGGGCCTCGCCATCAGTGGCACGGGTATCCGCAACAACTTCGCCTCACCCGACCCGGCCGTCAGAAAGGCCGACGTCGAGCTCGCCAAACGCTGGATAGACGTTGCTGCGAAACTCGGAGCCCCCGTCCTGCGCCTCTTCACCGGCGCCGTGCCCAAAGGCTACGAGAACCGCTGGCAGGAGGTCGCCGACTGGATGGTGCCCTGCTTCCGCGAATGCGCCGACTACGCCGCCACACGGGGTGTGAGGATCGGCATACAGAACCACGCCGATATGCTTTCCACCGCCGACCAGTGCCTGCGCCTCCTCAAGGCCGTCAACCACCCGGCGGTGGGACTCATCATCGACACGGGCAGCTTCACCACCGCCGACCCCTACGACGACATCGCCCGTACGGCACACCTTGCGATCAACTGGCAGGTGAAGGTCTCCCTCCACGGAAAGCCGCCCCGGAAGACGGATTATACAAAAGTGATGCGCATCCTGAAGGCTTCCGGCTATAAAGGATACCTGCCGGTCGAGACGCTTGCGACAAAGGGCGTGCCCTACGACCCCTTTGAACTCGTGCCCGCCATGCTTCACGAGATGGGGGAGGCGAGGAGGGAGGTGTTCCGCTAGTATGCCCTCGAAGGGACAAACATGACATCGTCACCGCGGAAGACTTCTGCCGTCATTTCACGATAGGACGGTCTCACGGTTTCCCCGACTGATGGAAATGATGTATGTTCATCATTTCTTCAGCATGACGCTCATGAAGACCCTCCATCACATCCTCCTGGCAGCCTTTCTCTGCGCCGTCGCCCCTTCCTCCAGCCTTGCCCAGAAAGGCCTGCTCGCCAAACGCCTGGCCGGCCGGGATGTGGCGGATCTCCTCGTCCCCGCCTCGAAATGGGTAAGCTACCCCGCCTATGCCGACCGTGCCGCCTGGGACCGGCTCACGGGCGCGCGCCGGGCCGGCATCATCCAATCGGGCGAGAAGTACCTGAATCACGAATGGAAGGTGGTGAAGGCCACGGACTACCTGGCGTTCGAGCGGACCGGCAACCGGGACATCATGCAGAACCCCTTCGGGGAGAACAACACCGCCCTCGGCAACCTCTTCATCGCAGAACTGGCGGAAGGAAAGGGAAGGTTCCTGGACCAGATCATCAACGGCGTATGGCATACCTGTGAGATGAGCACCTGGGTGCTTTCTGCCCACCTGCCCGTGCAGCGCTCCAAACGCTCGCTACCGGACATCGACGAGACGATCATCGACCTCACTTCCGGGGATATCTCCTCCATGATGTCCTGGATACATTACTTCATGTCCGCTTCATTCGACAAAGTGAATCCGGTCATCTCCGCCCGCATCCGTCAGGAGGTGAAGAACCGTATGCTGGATCCCTACCTGCAGCGATCGGACTACTGGTGGATGGCCCTCTCCGGCAATCCGGACCAGATGGTGAACAACTGGAACCCCTGGTGCAATTTCAATGCCCTCGCCACATTCCTGCTAATGGAGCCCGATGCCAAACGGCGCGCGGAAGGCGTGCGGAAATCCATCGTCTCGACGGAACGGTTCATCGACTACACCAAGGACGACGGCGCCTGCGAGGAAGGCCCGTCCTACTGGGGACATGCCGCCGGCAAGATGTATGACTACCTGCAACTGTTGTCCTATGCGACGGGTGGCGCCCTCGATATTTTCAGCGAGCCCAAGATCCGCAACATGGGCGAATACATCGCCCGATCCTATATCGGAGAAGGCTGGGTGGTGAACTTCGCGGATGCTTCCGCCAAGGGTGGTGGCAATGCCAGTGTGATCCACCGGTACGGAAAGGCCGTCCGCAGCGCTGAGATGATGTCCTTTGCCGCATACCTGGACCTCCGCAATCCCCATCGCGGAATCGAGGAGCGCGACCTGTTCCGGGCGCTCGAAGGGTTGCAGTACGATGCGGAGCTCGACAAGACCGGCCCTGCCATGTCCACCGCGCCCTGGTCCTGGTATCCGCAGACGGAGTTCTGCTATATGCGGGCCGGCAACGCATTCTTCGGCGCCAAGGGCGGCTACAATGCTGAAAGCCATAACCACAACGATGTGGGCAGCTTCGTGTACTTCGTCAACACCACTCCCTTCCTCGTGGACGCAGGCGTCGGCACCTACACCAAATTCACTTTCGGCAGCCAGCGATACACCATCTGGACCATGCAGAGCAACTACCACAACCTGCCGATGGTCAACGGCGTTCCCCAGAAGGACGGCCGAAACTTCCGATCCCGCGCGGTGTCATTCGATTCAGTCCGTCGCACGCTTGGTATGGATATAGCCGGCGCCTATCCTTCTGATGCCTCCGTGAAATCCTGGCGCGTCGAATATCAACTGACACCTGCTGGCGCACTGGACATCCGGTATGACTTTGAACTGTCAGCGGTGAAGGCCGCCAACCAATTGAACTACCTCTGTGCCGTTGCGCCTGAAATGGTCGGTTCGGGTGTGATCCGGCTGAAGAATGGTGCGACCACCGTGGAACTCGGCTACGATGCCAGGGCTTTCGAGCCCTCCGTGGAGAAGGTGGCTATCGATGACACCAGGCTCAGCCGGGTATGGGGCGACGCATTGTATCGAATCTCGCTGAAAGCCATTAAGAACGTACCGAAAGGCAGGTACCGGATCACTGTAAAACCCGTTTGAGACAACACATAAAAAGTCGATGATGAAAAAAGCCATTCTGTTGGGTGTCGTCGGGCTCTGTATCCTGCAGACCTCCATCGCACAGCCGCTGTCCGGTGACAAACTCAAGGCCAGGCTGCGTGAGAACCTCGCCCTGGCGCAATCCCAGTACAAGCTGCTGCATGCCAACATCCCGGCCGACCGCATGCCGCAGAACTACGACATCAAGACCGGCACCATGAAGACCAGCGATGTCACCTGGTGGTGCAGCGGCTTCTTCCCCGGCACGCTCTGGTACCTTTTCGAGTACGGCAAAGACAAGGAGATTCGCGCGATCGCCGAGACCCGCCTCCGTCAGATGGAGCCCATGAAGCACTACACCGGCAACCACGACCTGGGCTTCATGATGTATTGCTCCTTTGGCAACGCCTACCGAATCACTGGAAACCCGGCATACAAGACTACGATCGACACGGCCGCCATGTCGCTCGCCACACGCTACAGGCCACAGATACAGTCGATACAGTCCTGGGACTCCAGCAAGAACTTCCGCTGCGCGGTCATCGTGGACAACATGATGAACCTCGAGCTCCTCATGTGGGCCGCCGCCCATGGCGGGAGCCCGAGGCTGCGCGAGATCGCCATCACACATGCCAACACGACGATGGAGCGCCATTTCCGCCCCGACAACGCGGCCTTCCACGTGCTCGACTACACCCTGGGCGAGGGTGGCAGGCTGCTGCGCAAGACCACCTGGCAGGGGTACTCCGATAGTTCGGCCTGGTCGCGCGGACAGGCCTGGGCGCTCTACGGCTATAGCAGCATGTACCGCCTCAGCGGTGACAGGCGCTACCTCGACCAGGCCCGAAAACTCGCCGCCTTCATTCTCGACCACCCCAGGCTGCCCAAGGACGGCATCCCCTACTGGGACTTCGACGCGCCCACCATCCCCAACACCCTTCGCGACGCCTCCGCCGGGTCCATCCTCGCCTCCGCCTTCCTCGAGATGTCCGGACAGGTCAAGGGCAGGGAAGGCGACCGCTATCTGCGTGCCGCAGAGAACATCCTCACCACCCTCTCCACGGACACCTACCTTGCGGCACCTGGCACCAACGGGGGCTTCCTCCTCAAACACAGTGTCGGCGCCCTGCCCCTGAAGGGGGAGGTCGACGTAGCCCTCACCTATGCCGACTACTACTTCGTGGAGGCGATGATGCGTTACCTGGCCAGGTGACCTTTCGGCCCGTCCGTGCCGTCCGGGTATGATATGCCGTCAGTGCTTTTTTTCTGACAGGCGCACGTCCATCCGAAGTCCTATTCCATCCGGCGAGTCCGGGTTCACCACTCGTTGACGTGGAACAGGCCTGATCCAAGTTGTGGCATCGGGAAAACCCTTTGGCAGGTTTCGGAAACGACAAGCCCATGGGAACGGGTCCCATGGGCTTTATTGCATGTCAGGGAAAAACTTTTGTTCGATCAAACGGCCGTGCGCGCCCGCACTTCACGGAGGGCGGTGCCCAGCTTGCGCATCCAATACGCCATGCGCAGTCGCTGCATGAAACTCAGACCCCGCATGGTCAGGGTCGTCGCCCGCACATTGCGGACGACCTCCTCCAGCCGTGCCTCGTCACGCAGGAACGAGTCCAAAAGTCCGGGCTCGGGCCAGAGCACGAAGGGCGTCCCATAACAGTTCACCAGCAACACTTTCGTGCCGTCCTTCCGATAGTCGTAGAGAGCGAAGCCGCGGGCGGCGGCATTGCGTGGCAGCGCCTGTACGTATGGACTCGAGGGGCTGAAATGAACGTAATCCTTCAGGATGGCCATGGTCTGTGGTTTGGGGTAAGCGGATCGGTTACAGTTTACCTATAACCTTAAGGCAAACAAGATTATCAACTTGCTGCATAAAATCGTTGAAACACCGCTGCTGTTTTTCCACATTTTCCCAAACATAGATGAAACAAATCCATCATAGGAAATAATGTCATACATCTTGTACGCTTCACTCTTTCCGTATATCCCTACAGAAGATCCCGCACTATGCTTCCCTCCATGCATCGCTGTATGCCGCTGATTCCCTATTTTCAGATATCCGGATGGGCTTCACCGCTGCAGGCCCTTCCCGACAACCATGACACGTTTCCTCCACTGCCTCCTCGCCACCTGGCTTCTCCTGCCGTCGCTCATCGCCGGGGCTGGCGAGATCCGGGGCGGCGTGGCCCGCGTGTCGATCACACCTTCGACACCCATGTTCCTCTCGGGGTACGCCGGACGCGAGAAGCCCTCCACGGGCGTTGGCCATCCCATCCAGGCCAAGGCCCTGGTGATCCGTGAGGATGCCATGCACCAGGTCGTCATCGTCACCACCGACCTGCTGGGCATCCCCCACCACCTCTCCGAGGCGGTCGCGCGACGTCTCAGGGAGAAGCACGGCATCCAGCGTTCGCAGCTGATGCTGAATGCCTCGCACACGCATGCGGCACCGATGGTCTGGCCCTCGCTGAGCATCATCGCCGAATACGGCGGCGAAGACCAGAAGCTCGTCGTCAACTACGGACTGCAGCTGGCCGACCGCATCGTGGA
>RGVM01000218.1 GCA_010027295.1 Chitinophagia bacterium | reverse complement strand
GAGGGTACCCCCACCCTCCAGGGGTGTCTCATTTCTTGTACGGCAAGGGGAGTGTTATGTGATGCCGGTCACCTAGGTTGTATTGTCCGTTTTCGAACTTTGCCTGATTCCCAACCGTCAGCCATGGCCGATTCGACTCTCGTCTGGTTCCACCGCCTCCTCCGCTGGGGCTTGGGATTGTTGTTCATCGGCGTGGGGGTCTACTATTGGGAGAAGGATGGCTGGCCGGCCATCCTGTTCGGCACCGTGATGCTGGCCACGGGGTTCTACCGCCCGAGGCGCTGCATCGGGGAGGAATCCTGCGCGGTCAAAAGGCGCTGAACACTCCGTCTCCCCGAGGGTCCCGGCGGAAAAGGACGGTGGTCTGAACGTCACATCCCGACGCGGAATCCTCTTCTGCCTTAGTTTCGCGTCCGATGAGGTCCGCATCTGTCAAGGAGATCAGGGATGAGCTGGCCGCGTTGCCGCACAAGGAGCTGATGGCACTCCTGCAACGCCTCGCCCGGTTCAAGAAGGAGAACAAGGAGCTGCTGACCTTCCTTCTGTTCGAGTCGCAGGACCTGGACGGCTACCTCACCTCCGTCCGGCAGGAGATGCTGGAAGGCATGCTCGACATCCGCCCGCGTCAGTCCTGGCTCGCCAAGAAGACCATCCGCAAGACCCTGCGCATCGCCATGAAGCACATCCGCCTCTCGGCCTCGCGGCAGGCGGAGGCCGACCTGCTCCTGCATTTCCTCCGACTCGTCATCGACAGCGGCATCGACCTGGGCACCAACCCCGTCGTCCTCAACCTCTGCCATACGCAGCTCCGAAAGATCGATGCCGCCATCGAGGCCATGCACGAGGACCTTCAATTCGAATACCGCATGGAATCGGAGCAGATAGCCATACGGCTGACGGTGTCCGACCGCCGTCTGCGCTGATCGGCGCGTCCCATTCATATTCACGCGGAAACCGAGCGGAGTTTTTTGGCCCGCATCCCCTATATTCGCTACACACTCTCCCAGCCGCCTCGGCGGCGCCACTCAACCGACGATCCCATGGGCCCGGCCTCGATGCTTGTCCTGACGCTTGCCGCCATCGCGTTCTCCGTCATCGCCATCCTAATTTCCCGTTTCGTCGTGAAGGGGTCCTGGAACCCGCAGAAGGGTCAGGCATATGAATGCGGCATCCCCACGCAGGGTCAGACATGGATCCAGTTCCAGGTGGGATACTACCTCTTCGCCCTGATCTTCCTCGTCTTCGACGTCGAACTAATCTTCCTCTATCCCTGGGCCGTGGTCGTCAAGGAGATCGGATGGCCCGCCCTGGTGGAGATCGTCATCTTCCTCTTCATCCTGTTCCTGGGCTTCCTCTACGCCCACAAGGTGAAGGCGCTGACATGGAAGTAAATATGTACGGACAAGTATGGATGTAGCGATCGATAATGCATGATATGACACAGGCTGAGACGACATATACCGACCGGCAACCTGCGAAGTTCCCGGGCCTCGTGCACGAGACGCCCGGTGGCGGCATCCTCTCGGGGCCGCTGGAGGACGTGGTGAACTGGGCCCGCAGCAACTCTCTCTGGCCCCTCACCTTCGCCACGAGCTGCTGCGGCATCGAGATGATGTCGACCGCCGCCGCCAAGTACGACTTCGCCCGCTTCGGCTTCGAAGTGGCCCGCGCCACGCCCCGGCAGGCCGACGTCATCATCATCGCCGGCACCATCGTCAACAAGATGGCACCCGTGCTGAAGCGGCTCTACGACCAGATGGCCGACCCCAAGTACGTCATCGCCATGGGCGCCTGCGCCATCAGCGGCGGCCCATTCTTCTACAACACCTATTCCGTGGTAAAGGGCGCCGACCACGTCATCCCGGTCGACGTCTACGTCGCCGGATGCCCACCCCGTCCCGAAGCCCTGCTGCACGCCCTCATCACCCTGCAGGAGAAGATCCGAAGCGGGACTCGCGAACGGATAGACATCGACGGAAGAAACCTCTGAGAAGCAAGCCTTGCGAGGACGTACTCCGCCCTGACAAAAAAAATACATGACGACAGAGGAACTCATAGCCAACCTCCAGCACCGCAGACACGGCCGGTGAATGGCCCAACGTCCACGTGGATGCAACCGCCTGGCCCGCACTGGCCCGCGAGCTCCGCACCCGCGACCAGCTCGCGTTCGACTACCTCTTCTGCCTGACCTGCGTCGATTGGAAGACACACCTCACGATGGTCTACCACCTCACGTCGACCCGTCACCGGCACCACCTGGTCGTGAAGTCCAGGCTCGACAGGGAAGCGCCCTCCATCCGCACCGTTTGCGATATCTGGCGCACCGCCGAGTTCCACGAGCGCGAGGTCTTCGAGATGTTCGGCGTGCAGTTCGCGGAACACCCCGACCTGCGCAAGCTCATCCTGCCCGACGACTGGCAGGGATACCCGCTCCGCAAGGACTACGAAGACCCCGTCAACATGATCAAACTCTAACCGAGGCCGCCATGGTGGAAGAGATAGGCACGACAGAACAGGGCGACCTCGTCATCAACGTGGGTCCGCAGCACCCCGCTACGCACGGCGTGCTGCACCTCGTCATCACCCTCAACGGAGAGACGGTGAAGAAGGTTGAGCCACACCTCGGCTACATCCACCGCTCCATCGAGAAGATGTGCGAGAGCCTCAGCTACCGGCAGTTCATCTACGCGACGAGCCGGATGGACTACCTCTCTTCGCATATCAACAACCATGGATGCGCGCTGGCCGTCGAGAAGGCCCTCCAGATAGAGGTGCCGGAGCGCGCCCAGGTCATCCGCGTGCTGATGGACGAGCTCACCCGCATCGCCTCGCACGTGCTCTGGTGGGGCGCGATGGCCATGGATATCGGCGCCTTCACACCGTTCTTCCACGCCTTCCGCGAGCGCGAGATGATCAACGACATCATGGAGGAGACATGCGGCGCCCGCCTAACCATGAACTACATGGTCCCCGGCGGCGTCATGTTCGACCTGCACCCCAACTTCCACCGCCGCGTGAAGGAGTTCATACGCCAGTTCCACAAGAAACTGCCCGAATACGACGAGCTCGTCACCGGCAACGCGATCTTCAAGGCGAGGACCCGCGGCGTCGGCGTCCTCTCGAAGGAGGATGCCATCTCCTACGGCTGCTCAGGCCCCACGGCCCGCGCCAGCGGCGTTGACTGCGACATCCGAAAGCTCTATCCCTATGAGGTCTACGGCAAGCTGCAGTTCGAGCAGCCGCTCGCCACGGAGGGGGACACCTACGCCCGCTACCTGGTGCGTATGCACGAGATGCGGCAGTCGCTCTCGATCGTCGAACAGCTAATCGACAACATCCCCGAAGGCGAGTTCCAGGCCAAGACCAAGGCCGTGCTGAAACCTCCGAAGGGTGAGTTCTACTCGCGCGTGGAGACGGCCCGGGGAGAGTTCGGCGTGTATATCGTGAGCGAGGGTGGCACCACGCCCTATCGCATCAAGTACCGCTCCCCCGGCTTCTCCAACCTAAGTGCGCTCGACCATGCCGTGCGCGGGCAGAAGATCGGCGACCTGGTGGCCATCATGGGAAGTTTCGACCTCGTTATACCCGATATCGACAGATGACAACGGAGCCCGCGTCTGCCATGACGAGGGCGCACAACGTATGACAACATTATGTGGAGTTTCGCACAACTGGCCGACACCATACACGAGGGTCTCCAAGCGAGTCTGCCGCCGGCCTGGGCCCTCGCGGCCGAGATGACGATCGTGGGGCTCTCGGCCATCGGACTGTTCGCCATGCTCGGACTGGTGCTGGTGCTGATGGAGCGCAAGGTCTCGGCCTTCATGCAGATCCGCATCGGACCCAACCGGGTGGGGCCGGCCGGACTGCTGCAGTCCTTCGCCGACACCCTCAAGCTGCTCGTCAAGGAAGGCATCACGCCCGACGGCGTCGACAAGTTCCTGTTCAATGCCGCACCCCTTGTCGCGATGATCGCGGCGATGCTGCTGCTCGCGCCCATCGCCTTCGCCCGCGACTTCCAGATTTGGGACCTCAACATCGGCGTGCTCTACGTGTCGGCCGTCTCCTCGCTGAACGTCATCGCCATCCTCATGGCGGGATGGAGCAGCAACAACAAGTACTCCCTGCTTGGTGCGATGCGCAGCGGTGCGCAGATCGTGAGTTACGAGCTCTCGGCGGGCCTGTCGGTCCTGACCATCGTGGTGCTGGCCGGCAGCCTGCAGGTGTCGGAGATCGTCGCCTCGCA
This sequence comes from Chitinophagia bacterium, assembly GCA_010027295.1. GTDB lineage: Bacteria > Bacteroidota > Bacteroidia > Chitinophagales > Chitinophagaceae > Pollutibacter. Next base: position 1,144 of record RGVM01000218.1, on the reverse strand, counting down.
GGCCGACGGCTGGTGGATCTTCAAGGGACATGTCCCGGCCCTGATGGCCTTCGTGATCTTCCTCATCGCCGCGACGGCCGAGACAAACCGCGCGCCCTTCGACATGGCCGAGGCCGAGTCGGAGCTCACCGCCGGTTTCCACACGGAGTACTCGGGCATGAAGTTCGCGCTCTTCTTTCTGGCGGAGTACATCAACGTCTTTATCGTGTGCGCCATCGGCGCCACGCTCTTCCTCGGCGGCTGGATGCCGCTGCACATCGGACACTGGGAGGCCTTCAACCACGCGATGGACTGGATCCCCTCCTCCCTCTGGTTCTTCGGCAAGACCTTCTTCCTCATATTCGTCATCATGTGGTTCCGCTGGACATTCCCGAGGCTGCGCATCGACCAGTTGCTCGACCTCGAGTGGAGGTACCTGCTGCCCATCGGGATGGTCAACATCCTCCTGGTGACGCTGGTGGCGATCCTGGGATGGCATTTCTAGGGAGGAGGGCATAATGAAACAGACATGTTCCTGAAAGAATACATATCCGACATCGCAGGCGCCGTGGGGTCGTTGCTCAAGGGCATGCGTCGCACGGGCTGGTACTTCCTGCACCGGGAGGAGGCTATCACCCAGCAGTATCCCGACAACCGCGACAACATGGGACTGCCGGAGCGTTTCCGCGGCGAGGTCGTGATGCCGCACAACGAGCAGAACGAGCACCGCTGCACCGGCTGCACGGCCTGCGAGCTCGCCTGTCCCAACGGCACCATCAAGGTGGTGACCAAGTTCGAGGTCAATGCCGAGGGCAAGCGCAAGAAGGCCGTCGACCGCTTCATCTACCATCTCGAGCTCTGCACCATGTGCAACCTCTGCATCGAGGCCTGTCCCACCGATGCGATCAAGATGGCGCAGAACTTCGAGCACAGCGTGTACGACCGCAGCCGGCTCACCAAGATTCTCAACCGTCCCGAATCCAGGCTCCAGGAGGGGGTAGAATGATGAACGGAGAAACCATAGTATTCTGGCTGCTCGCGCTGCTGACGCTGGGCAGCGCCCTGCTTGCCGTCACTTCTCGGCAGATCTTCCGATCGGCCGTCTACCTGCGGTACCTGGCGCGCGAAGCCGATCTCGTCTCCGAGGCACTCGCCGGGGATCGTC
>RGVM01000217.1 GCA_010027295.1 Chitinophagia bacterium | reverse complement strand
CCTGGTCCCCCTCTACGGCGTAGGCTTCCGCGGCCTTCCGCACGGTTCCGTGCTGCAGGAGCCATTCCTTGGCCTTTTCATAGTCCGACCATCCGAGCCGGTCCATAAGCATCTTTACCCCACGGTCGACGAGTTTCTCGTTGGTGAGCTGCATATTGACCATGCGATTGCCCTCCACTCGACCCAGTTGGATCATGAGGGTCGTCGATATCATGTTCAGGACGAGCTTCTGAGCGGTGCCGCTCTTCATCCGCGTGGAGCCAGTGACGAACTCCGGGCCCACAACCACCTCGATGGGATGATCCGACACCCGCGACACGGGGGCGCCTGGGTTGCAGGAGATGGACCCGGTCAGGATACCCCGGCGACGGCATTCCTCCAATGCAGAAATAACATATGGTGTGGTTCCGCTGGCGGCGATGCCGATAACGGCGTCGCGGTCCGAGACATCATGCCTCTGAAGGTCCTTCCATCCGTCCTCCCGGCTATCCTCGGCAAATTCGACAGCGCGGAACATGGCGTTCTCCCCACCGGCGATGATGCCTATGACCAGTCCGTACGGTACTCCGTAGGTCGGAGGACATTCGCTGGCGTCGACGACGCCGAGCCTGCCACTGGTGCCGGCCCCGATATAGAAAAGCCTGCCGCCGGAGAGCATCCGCTCGGTGACGGCCGTCACGAGCCGCTCGATGGAGGGTATGGCACGCTCCACGGCCTCGGGCACCAGCCGGTCCTCCCGGTTGATGTTATCAAGCACCTCGCGGATGCTCATCTTCTCGAGTCCCTCGTATTTTGAGCTCTGTTCGGTGACCTTGCTGAATCCTTCCATGGGTGTCTTCATTTTCCCCTCACACCTTTGGTACGACCGCCGTGATATGCGACCAATCCCTCCATCGGGTTCCGTATGATACGGCCTGGCGTGAGTTCGTAGTTTCTGCAAAGGTCAAGGATCACGTCCCGGAAACCAAATGCGATACCTCCGACGAAGTGCACGGGTAGGGTCCAGCTTTCTCGATATTTTACGATATGCTGGAAGAAGAAGTCGTTGAGTCCGTCCTCCAGGATATTCTCGACCATATAATGTCCACGATTGGCAGCAAGAAAGGGGGCAAAGCCCGCCAGATAGCGGTTGGCAAGGGGCTTCTTATAGACCCTGTCGAGGATCTCGGAGGATGTGGTGGCGTATTCGGCGTCGAAGCGGGCCCTGAGTTCCTCGTCGAAGGTCCCGTAGAGATAATATTGGACGACCTTTCGTCCCAGATAGGCGCCGGAACCCTCGTCGCCGAGCACGTAGCCCAGTCCGGGACTGTTCTTCGCGATGCGCCTCCCGTCGAAATAGCAGGAGTTGGACCCCGTTCCCAGGATGCAGGCGACTCCCTTCCCATCGCCGCAGAGGGCGCGCGCAGCGCCCAGCAGGTCGTTGTCGACCTTTACGTCGGCTTCGAGGAAGATGCGGCGCAGGGCCTTGGTGACCATTGTGTTGTTGACGCGGCTGATGCATCCCGTCCCGTAGTAGTGCACCTCCTCGACGCCGGCCTTTCGGCCGTCGAGTCCCAGCGCGGGAAGCAGCTCGGCCCGGAGCAGCGCCTCTATCTGGGCGCCGTCGAGGAAGTAGGGACTGATGCCCTGAGTGAAAACCGTCGTACGGCGGCTACCCCGCAGGAGACACCATTCGGCCTTGGTGGAGCCGCTGTCGGCGATCAATTTCACGGTGGGCATGGATGATTCCAGATTATTTCCGCGAATTTCGCGGAACCCCGGGTAACAATCAAATACATCCATGGAACGCAAGAAGCTGGACGTCTGGCTACCGCTGCTCTTTTCCCTGACAATGGCCGCAGGCATCCTGCTGGGCTACAGTCTGCGCGACGCCATGCCGGGCGGGCCCCGGGCCGCCGGCGGCTCCGCCGTGTTGCGAGAAGTGATGGAGCTTGTCCGCAACCGCTATGTCGATACAGTCGACGAGCAGGTCCTGGGCGAAGAGGCCATTGAAAGCATGCTCGACATCCTCGACCCGCACTCCGTCTTCATACCCGCCGAGGAGTTGGATGCGGTCAATGAGGACCTTGCGGGCGAGTTCCAGGGCATCGGCATCGAGTTCAACATCTTCGACGACACCGTACATGTGATCAACGTTCTGCCCGGCGGCCCAAGCGAGAAGGCGGGCCTCCGCCCGGGAGACAGGTTCCTACAGGTGGGCGACTCCGTCGTTGCGGGGCGCAGCATTGACGGAGAGGGCATCCGAAGGCTGCTGCGCGGCCCCAGCGAGTCGGAGGTTGGTGTCACGCTCCTGCGTGACGGCACCCGGGTGGAAGCCACCATTACCAGAGGCCATATCCCCCTCTACGCACTGGACGCCGCCTACCTGCTATCGCCATCGACCGGCTACATCCGCATCAACAAGTTCTCCGAGAGTACCTACGAGGAGTTCATGGAGTCATTGGAAAGCCTGCAGAAACAGGGCATGCGCGACCTCGTGCTCGACCTGCGCGACAATGGTGGCGGCCTGCTCGAGGAAGCCATCGAAATGGCCGACGAGTTCCTGGCAGGCGACAGGCGCATCGTATACACCGAAGGGGCGCATGTGCAGAGGAAGGACTACGACTGCCGCCGCAACGGCCTCTTCGAGAAAGGGCGTCTTGTGCTGCTGATGAATGAAGGCTCAGCCTCCGCCAGCGAGGTGCTGGCCGGTGCACTGCAGGACTGGGATCGTGCCACCATCGTGGGCAGGCGGAGCTTCGGCAAGGGCCTGGTGCAGGAGCAGTACCCGCTGAGCGACGGATCGGCCCTTAGACTCACCGTGGCGAGATACTACACACCGCTGGGACGCAGCATCCAGAAAGCCTATGACATGGACGAGGAGGAATATGACAAGGAAGTGGCATACCGATATGAGAACGGAGAGGACACCCTGCCCGCCGAGGCTGACACGGCCGGACAGGAGGCCTTCGTCACACCCTCCGGGAAGAGGCTTTTTGGCGGAGGTGGCATCAGCCCGGACATACGCATGCCCCTGCAGCGCGACCCCGTCGACACGGTGCTGGCCAGGATCATTGAACGCGGAAGCATCGGACGCTTCGCCTACCGCTACCAGACAACGACCCGCAAAGAACTGGCAGTCTATCGGAATCCTTCCGACTTCAACCGTGGATTCCAGGTCGGTGACCCGCTGCTGGAACACTTCCTCGATTTCGCCAGCCGCGATACCGTTGACGTAAAGAGACTGCTACCCGGCTCGCGCGACAGACTGAAGCAATTGATCAAGGCCCAGATCGCACGTCAGATATGGCGGACCGAGGGCTGGTATGAAGTCATGAATACAAGGGACCCGTTCATCGAAAAGGCAATGGAGACGCTGCGTTGAAGATCGTCCTGCCCGTTTTCAAGAGCTGCGATGCACGGCCATATGTATGAGGGAGCTGCAGCAGGCGTGATCCCCCATGGCCGCCATGTTGGATCGAAGTCCCGTGAATAGTGCCTGTGGCAGCCGCAGATGGCCGTGCGCATACCGCTCGCTGAGCATCGACACATAGAAGCTGTCGAACCACATGGGCCGAACATCCTTCACCCTGAGCCCGTGCCGTTCCAAAAGTCCCTGAAGCGATATGGACGTGAAATGCCAGAGGTGGCGCGGGACATCCCATGCGGCCCAGTCAGGCCCGTAGTGTCGCGCATCGAACGAGAGGTGGTTGGGCACAGCGATGAAGAGGCAGCCTTTGGGAGAAAGTACCCTCGCGAGATGGGACAGCGTATTGTGCAGATCGTGCACGTGCTCCAGAACATGCCAAAGCGTGACTACGTCGAAAAGACCATCTGGCAGGCTAGCCAGCGCCTCGGGTGCCTCTACCCTGAGGCCGTGCAAGCGCAGGGCATTCTCCCTTGCGACAGCGTCCGGTTCCAGTCCTACGGCTTCCCAATCTGCGTCACGCATGGAGGCCAGGAAGGCGCCCGTTCCGCATCCGTAGTCGAGCACCCTGCCGGCACGCCCGCCCACGTACCTGGCGGCCATCCTGCGCTTGGACGCCACCGTGATCAGGCGCACTCTGTGGTATAGCCAGTTAACGATTCCCTTTGTCGAGTCGGTGTGTGAGACGTATGCCTCACTCCGGTAGTAGGGACCGATCGATTCACGGGATGGTGCGTCTTCCGTGTACACGAGGGTGCAGCCCCGACAGTGGCGGAGATGGAATGTCTCGCCGCTCACGCTGTGATCCCTCACGGGAAACCGGGGTTCCGTGTCGGTGGAGCCGCAGGAAGGACAGGCCTGTCGGTCGGGCATCTATTTGTCAGGGTTGATTCAGGACGGTATGGGTGGATGCAGGCTCGGCGGGCGTAAAGGGGGAGTACCTGGACATGAACGGGGAAAAGCCTGTCGTGACGCTCCTCATCAGCAGAAGCGATAGCGAAAGCAGGACGATCCCCCATACTAGCACGGGAATCCTGCTGCGCTGGCGCTGCTCCTCCAACTCATGCAGTCTATCCACCTGATCGGATCGTGTGACCCATTCCTCACCCACTAGGATGGGAGGGCTGTCCTCCTCCCTTACGACCCTTCGAATGCTGACGTCTGGATTGAATGCATATTGGAATGACTGAGGATCGAAACGGAAGCCCGTGCCATTGTCGGGAAGAAGCATTCCTATGCCATGTAGCCCGCAGGACTCCCCCTGTAGCAGTTTGGGTGTAGGAGAGCTGGTTGACACTTCTGATGGCCTTCATGTCGTCCCCTCCGTTACGCCGAGCGAGATAGTCGAACATCTCGCGCTTGGGCGCCTCCTCCCGACGGTCGTATCGAACGGTGAAGCTGGGCGGCAAGAGCTTGCGGGTAGCCGTATCGGTCTGCGGGGAGATGCGCTGCAGTCGAAAGGTGCCGATGCCCGGGAGGGAAAGGCTTCCCGTCTGGATGAAATAGTCGTAGAGGCGTTCTTCGAGCGTTGTGGTTTCCGTGGTCATGGGTGGTTCAAATATAGGTAAGGGGGCGGGTATCCGGTAGTGCCCGGATGCCCGCCTCAGAAGAGCAGTGCGAGTCCGCCCGTCATGTTGAACCCGTAGCAGTCATACTGGTACCATCGCTGGTAGCGGGCGTTGGTGATATTGTTGAAGCGGGCCCAGAGGCTGAGCATGCGGGCGACGCGGAACTCCAGGCCTGCGTTCAGGTCGAAGGCGCCGTCGACACGTACCGACTGGCCCGGCTTCAGCCTGAACTGGGCGCCGCGCCAAAGGTACATGTCGGTCTGGAACCACAGGTCCTTGAGGATGCGCCAGCGCAGGTGTCCCTCCAGCTCGATGGGCACCATGCCCCATGGCTTGTCCTCCGTGACCTGCTTGGTGAAGCCGTAGAAGTTGAGCCCTGTCTGGAGGCTGAACTGCTCGCCCTGGACATAGCCCATCTCGCCCTTGA
>RGVM01000216.1 GCA_010027295.1 Chitinophagia bacterium | reverse complement strand
GCCGCCGTCGGTCGTCTTGTACACGCCGCGCTCGGTATTGGGCCCGAAGAGATGGCCCATGACGGCCACCCAGGCGATGTCGGGATTGCGGGGATGGATGACGATGCGGATGATATGTCGGCCGTCGCGCAGGCCGAGGTTGCGCCAGGTGCGGCCGGCGTCGTCGGAGCGCCACATGCCGCCCAGGCCTTCCGCCACGTTGCCACGCATGGTGTTCTCTCCTTCGCCGACGTAGATGACGTTCTCGTCAGAGGGCGCCACTGCCACGGCCCCCATCGTACCGCCGTAATACTTGTCGGTGATGTTGCGCCAGTTGCTGCCGCCGTCGGCCGTCTTCCATACGCCGCCGCCGGTGGCGCCGAAGTAGAAGGTCGTCCGGTTGCGGTAGCTGCCGGCCACAGCGCCGCTGCGACCCCCGCGCCAGGGGCCTACGAGCCGGTACTTCACCTTCGATAGCAGGATGGAGTCGTTGTCGATGGTGGTGGTCGGCGCGAGTGCGGCGGAACGCGTCTTACGCTGTGCGGCCACAGGGAGCGCCATGCCCGTCAGGAGGGCGAGGATGAGGGTCGTACGCATGGTATAAAGTATGAGGGCGACAAGGTACGACTTGCCCGGCATTGGCGTCATCCCGAGCACACAAATGGGAAGGGCCCTTGATGGGTCTTCACGAAAAAACCCCCGGCGAGCCGGGGGCGGGGCCAGTGCCCGACTTCGGTTCCCTGTGGTTTTCTGGGCCTAGAAGGGTACGGACATCAACGGGCCTGGAAAGGGAACCTGGGAGGGGTTGGCCGGTATCAGACGGCTTTGAGCCGCTCCCGGACGCGGGTGCGGTGTGTCTTGCTCACGGGGATGGTGATGCCGCGGACGATCAGCTCCCCGTCGCGGAGGTCGTCGACGCTGGAGAGATTGACGATATAGGAACGGTGGACCTTCATGAAGTTCATCCCCTGGACGCGCGCCTCAATGTTCTTAATCGTGTTATGGGTGATGTATTTCTTCTCGGGCGTGATGAAGCGGACATAGTCGCCCATGCTCTCGATGTAGAGTATCTCGTCCCTCTCGAGCTTCTGGAGCCTGCCGTCCACCTTGATGAAGATCCTTTCCGTCTCAGGGGCGGAGTCAGCCTCCCTGGGGGCGAGACGCAGCTTCTGCACCGACTGCAGGAAGCGCTCGTAGGTGAAGGGCTTGCGCAGGTAGTCGGCCACGTGGTACTGGAAGGCGTCGAAGGCGTACTCCGTCTTGGAGGTGGTGAGGATGACCTGCGGGGCCTGTTGCAGCCGGTCGAGCAACTCGAAGCCGGAGATGCCGGGCATCTCTATGTCCAGGAACAGCAGGTCGGGCGGTCGGGCGGCCAGATGCTCCAGGGCCGCCTCTGCATTGAGGAAGTGTCCCTGCACCTCGATGATCCCGCTCCGCTGGCAGTAGCGGCGTAGGATGTCGGCCGCAGGCTGCAGGTCCTCCACGATGACACCGGACAGCATCATGCCCTACGGTTATTGTAGCGGTGAAGCTTCGTCTGCTCGCTACGGGCCCTTAGCAGGGCCTCCTGTACGATGGCACGCAATTCTTCGAAGGCCGCGCGCACGATGGCCATGTCGCGCTCGCCTCCGCATAGGTCCTCGAACTGCTGCACGGAATCCTGTACCGAGAGCAGTCCCATGTATCCGAACAGGGGTTTGACGTGATGGATGACGCGCCTGAGTCGGGCGGGATCCTCCGACCGGCACTCTATCTCGGCGAGTTGCATGGACAGTTCGACCTGTGCCAGGGATGTGCCGAAAATCTCCTCGGCCGTGCGGGTGTCTCCGGAATAGAGCTCTTCGAGGAAGAGCCTGTCGAACCCGTCGGAGAATACGTATGTGTCGTTTGACATGTGTTGGTACATGATGGCCTGCAATTTTTGGGGTGCCGGATGCGTTTTCAGGGATACCCTCAAGGCGGGCGACCGCCGCATACGATCCGACCCCATGAAAACGACGTTCATCGAGCCCTTATTATCCGTACCCCGGACATTTTTGGAAAATGGACTCCAGCCGGGCCTCCCCGGCGACATGCGCAGGCGCATCCTCCGCCTGAACCTCTTCCTGCTCTCCGCGATGGTCGTGGCGCTCACGCAGCTGGTCTTCAGCTACGTGAACCAATTGTTCCACAGCGCGATGGTGCACCTCGGGGCCGTCTTCCTCGTCACGGTCGGCTTCTTCCTCGTCAAGGACGGGCGAGTCAGGGCCTCCCGGGCCGTCGGCATCCTCGCCGTCAACCTGCACCTCTTCGCCATCAGCTACCTGGAGGGCCTCCGGTCCGGGGCCTACCTGGTGGTCTTCCCGCTGCTCTTCACGCTGGCCTTCGTCATCGACCTGCGCAGGTCGAAGCTCGAGATGGCCCTGACGACCACGCTCACGCTGACGAGCATGGCCCTCATCTACATACTGGCGCCCTACGAGAACGCCTGGCAGCGGATACCGACTGACCTCTACCAGGGACTCTACGGCACCAACCTGTCCGTCTCGCTGGCCCTCACGGCCATCTTCGCACTCATCATATTGAAGACGCTCGACAACCACGAGCTCAAGATCATGGACGAGAAGCACCTCTCCGAGACGATCTTCGACACCTCGCTCGACTCCGTACTCATCGTACACGCGGCCCTCGGCACCGTGATCGGCTGCAACAGAAGGGCCACCGAGCTCTTCGGCTTCGGCAGCAAGCAGGAGGCCGTCGGCCGGCAGGCCTCGGAGCTGCTGGGCCAGGAGATGGCGGAGCGGATCGCCGCCTTCAAAGGACAGGCGCCGGACAGTTCCGCCGCCTGGCAGGGCGGTTTGATGCTGGGAAGACGCGACGGCACCCCGTTCCACGCACATGTCAACCTCGTCCCCTTCCTCCACCGCGGACAACTCTATTGCAAGACAAGCCTCCTCGACATGACGGAGATACGCGTCGCCGAGATGGAGACCCAGCGCGCCAGGGAGAAGGCCGACAGGGCCAACCGCGTGAAGTCGCGCTTCCTCAGCACGGTCAGCCACGAGTTGCGGACACCCCTCAACGGAATCATCGGCACCACAGGACTGCTGCTGGAGGAGGAATGCCTGGAGGCGCAGCGGCCACACCTCGACGTACTACAGCACGCCTCCGAGCACATGCTGCAGCTCGTCAATGACATCCTCGACTTCAGCAAGCTGGAGGCCGACAAGATGGTGCTCGAAGAGACCCCCTTCCACCTCCTCTCCTTCCTGCACAAGGCGGCGGCACCCTTCCTGAACACCGGCCGACCCGGCGTGAGACTGCAGGTGGAGGCCGACCCGGCACTCGATACGGAGGTCCACTCCGACGAGTTGCGCCTCAACCAGGTCCTCAACAACCTGCTATCCAACGCCCGGAAGTTCACACTCGAGGGTGGCATCACCCTCCGCGCCACCTGCGGCCCCGTCGATGCGGAAGGTCGTACGCCCGTGCGCTTCTCCGTCAGTGACACCGGCATCGGCATCCCGCCCCAGAGCCTTCGGCAGATCTTCGAGAGCTTCACCCAGGCCGAGGCCGAGACGACGCGACGCTTCGGAGGCACGGGCCTCGGGCTGGCCATCAGCCGGCATATCGTGGAACGCATGGGGGGCAGGCTGGAAGTACAGAGCGAGCCCGGCAAGGGCAGCGAGTTCTACTTCACGCTTCCGTTACGACTGACACGAAGGAGGACAACGACACCCGTGGACCGACCCTCGGGCACTTTCCCATTGCCCGGGCTCAGGATCCTCATCGCAGAGGACAACCCTGTCAACCTGATGGTGGCGGAACGGATCCTGGCGAAATGGGGGATCGAGACGGCCGCCGCCCACAACGGACTGGAACTGCTGAACGCTTACCGGACAGGCCACTACCACCTGCTACTTGTCGACCTCGACATGCCCGAGATGGACGGCGCCGAGGCGGTCGCAGAGATCCGGCGGACGGACCCGCACATTCCCGTGATCGCGTTCACCGCTGCCGTATACGACAACATCCAGGGCGACCTCCTGGCCAAGGGGTTCAACGACTTCCTGCCGAAGCCCTTCCGGCCGGAGACGCTGCACCGGAAGATCTGCCAGCTCACCGCTGTCGCAGAGGCGACGTTGCCCGTATAGGACGGGGCTGCGCCCTCACTTGCCCTTCAGCATCCCGTCCAGGCGAAGCCTGGCATCGTCCACCTTCGCCCGGAGTTCCTTCACCCGCTCCAGCTGCAGGTTGGTAGGCGCCTGTTCGTTGGAGCAGACGGCCACATAGACCTCTGTGATGTCCTCGCGCAGCCGCGTCTCGTCGGCAAAGATGGATGTCTGTTTCGTCGGGATGAGCTCGGCGCGGAGGGCTTCCAGCTTGTCGACCTGCGCCTGCAGCGCCTTCCGGGGCTTCTCCTTGGTGAGTTTCGGCAAACTGTCCTTCAGCAGCTTCTGTCGGGCCGTGATATCGTTGACGACGGCGGCCAGGTCCTCATGCATCCGATACAGATCCATGGCGGCAATATGGCGCTGCCTGCGTTCCGCCTCGGAGAAGGTTGATGCGGCGTCATGGACGATCCGAAGCGGCGTTTCGTATACCTTCTGCCCGACCTTCACACGGAGCGTATAGTCCCCGGGCAGGACCTGCGGCGCGAAGAAGGCCGAGATATCGCGCTTGGTGCTGCCGCTGGCCGTCTTGGGGGGCTGCATGCGCTGGTTCCAATAGACCTTGTTGAGACCCTTGCGGGCGGTTCCGGGGAAGGACTGGACTGTCTTGCCCTCGCTGTCGACCACTTCGACGCGTACGCCTCCGGAGCTGAGTCGGTCGCGCAGGTAGTACTGGAAGGCCGGCAGACCGGGCGGGTTGGGCGCGGCGTATCCGCCGTTCACGACACCTCCGCCGCCGAACTGTCCGCTGCTGAGGGTGATGGAGGGGATCTCGAAGAGATGGAATTCCTTGGCAAGGAGAGGCTTGTCCATGACCCGCATGGGCGTGATGTCGTCGACAATGATGATGCCTCGGCCGTGGGTGGCGACAACAAGGTCGTGCGTCACCGGATGTATCTGGATGTCGCGCACCAGCGCCATCCAGGGTATGTTGTTCTTCATGCGGAACCACTCTGCCCCGCCGTCGAGGCTGGCGAAGAGTCCCATCTCGGTGCCGAGGAAGAGGAGGTTCCTGTTGACGGGATCCTCGCGGACCCGGTGGGCGAAGCCTGTGAATTCAGGACTTCTCAGCAAAGTCCAGCTGGCGCCCATGTCGGTCGACCGGGCGAGGTAGGTACGGTGGTCGCCGTACATGTGGTTGTCGAAGGTGGCGTAAACGGTGTTGCGGTCGAAACGGGAGGGTTCGACGCTGCTCACCCAGGTCTGCGCTGGGATTCCGGCCGCCGCTACGTTGGTGGCGACATTGCGCCAGGTGGCGCCTCCATCGGTCGTCACCTGCAGGTTGCCATCGT
>RGVM01000215.1 GCA_010027295.1 Chitinophagia bacterium | reverse complement strand
TTGAAGAGCACCGGGAGGAGTTCGACGACAGGGAGCCCTCAAGGGAACTGCCGGACAGGATCCTCGCCGCCCTCGGGCCACAAGGACAATCGGCTATCCGACGCATGCCATGGATGCCCATGGCAGCCGCCACCCTCGCCACCGGACTGCTGCTGGCCATTGCGACCCGGAACATGATCGACACTGACAAAGATTCTCCCGGACTACGGACAACCGGGAACCCCATGACAAAGACGGCGGGCACGGTCCCTGCCGACAGCTCCCTCCGCCTGATCGACTCTGCCCGCGCCCTGCAGCTGGAGGCGATCTCCCGCGAGGCCATGGCCCGGCAGTCGGAGCTGGAGAGCCTCCGCAAGGACGACCCCGCACTCTACCAACGGTTCCTGAACGACCTGGCGCACCTGGACAGCAACTACCGCTCGCTCCGCGAGATGCTCGACCGCATGCCCAACCAGCGACAGGTCCTGCAGGCCATGGAGGAGAACTTGCGCACCAGGCTGTGGATGCTCGAAAGGCAGGGGCAGCTCACACGGGAAGCAAGAGAATCGAAAAAGTCGAAATCCTGATCCAAATACATACAAGACATGCCACTGTTCATCATCGCACTGACAATCCTCGTTTCATCGGCCTTCCCATCCATGGCTACGGAGCCTGTCGAAAAGGTCAGGAAATGGACACGCATATTCCCCCTTAACTCCAAGACACAGCCGGTATCGGTAGACAACCGCTTCGGCACGCTCCGGGTGTTCACCTGGGACAGGGAGGAGGTCAGGGTTGAGATCACCATCACCGCCAAGGCCAGAAGCGAATCGGAGGCAGAGAAGCTGACCGAAGAAGTCGAGGTCCGTACCTCGGATGCCGAGAAGGGCGTCTCTGTCTCCACACGCTTTCAGGAAGGACGTATTTCCATTGGAAACAGTCGGCGCGGTCAAACGGTAAGCATCGACATGACAGTGACCCTGCCCTCCACACAACCGCTGAAGGCATCCAACAAATTCGGCAGCCTGGTGCTGCCCGATTACCGGGGCCCCGTCGACCTCACCAGCCACTTCGGAAAACTGCAGGCGGGCAACCTCTCCGCCGTCACCCGCATCGATGTGGAATTCGGGAGCCTCGCCGTGGAGGGCATGAGCGGGGGCGAGGGCAAGGTCGACATCGAGTTCTCCAAGGGAACCATACGCAACCTGGGCGGACAGGTCGACATGCGCCTTTCCTTCACGGGCGACATGGAGCTAGGCCTCACCCATGGCCTCAAATCCCTCGAACTCCGCTCCTCTTATTCCAACACATCCCTGGACATCCCCGCCGATTTTCATGCGGACATCGACATGTCGACATCCTTCGGCAATTTCCGCAACGACTCCCGGTCAGACCTCCTCCTCAAAGCCGGGGGCGGTGGCGACAGGAGCGGGAAAAACAGGTACCGACTGGGTAGCGGAGGCATTCCGATCCGGGCCAGCACCGAGTTCGGGAACATCACCCTGAGGGATAGGAAGGGGAGCGTATCGCTTTGAACAAGCCAGGCAAGACGCAAGACATTCCTAGACATTCCAGATCATTGAGGTGATTTTGGAAAGGGTGGCCGCTGAGCTCGCAGGCGTGGCACTCCGCCTGCGGCGGATGCCACGCGGAACCGCGATAACATGTGCCTCGGGCAACCGATAGGGACACGCGGTACCTGTCGATTGTGCCACGGGAAACCGATGAAGGGCAATCTGAACCCCTTTCAGACACCTCGCGGCGCCGATGGTTTGCGTCACGTGAATGACATCGCGTAGTCAAGGAAACCGACGGGGCTAAAAGGAATATCCGTGGCACCGTCTCGGGTGCCACGGTTGGTGGGATCTTACGGAGAAAGGGATGCAAGGGTTGACGAAAAGTAGGCTTTGAGCTCGCAGGCGTGGCACTCCGCCTGCGGCGGATGCCACTCGGAACCCTCTTCCCGTGCCAAGCGGAACCGATGCACGTGCCATACAGAACCGATTAGCTGTGCCATCATGAATCCAAAACAGTAGGCAGGGGCGGAGGATTTTCAGAAAAAAAATGGCGAGCTCCGTCCGGGCTCGCCACTCGCTTTATCGATAGCTCTGTCGCCGTCAACGGTACACCCGCACATAGTCGATCTCGTAGGTGGAGCTGTTCAATGTCGCATCCACCGTACCGCCCAAACTCCCGCCCATGGCCAGGTTGAGCAGGATGAAGAAGTCCTTGTTGAACGGGATGGAAGGACTGTTGGCCATCGAATGGAAGAGCTGCCCGTCGACGTAGAACTGTAGGCTGTTGGCCGTCCAGTCGAAGCGGTAGAGGTGGAACTCCGTCGTAGCGTTCTGGATCAGGGTGCGCCCTACCACTCCGTTGCCGCCCGAATTGCCGGGATAGTGCAGCGCAGCGATGATGCGGTTGGGGTCGACCCCGCGGTGCTCCATGATGTCGGCCTCCCCGCAGGCCGGCCAGCCCACGGTGCCGATGTCGCCACCCATCATCCAGAAGGCGGGCCAGGTGCCCGCTCCCGTGGGGAGCTTGGCACGCATCTCCGCGCGACCGTACTTGAACTCGTACTTGCCCTTGGACAGCAGGCGGGCCGAGGTCCAGGGACTGCCACTGAAGTTCTCGCGGATGGCCTTGATCTTCAGCACACCATTCTCCACGACGGCATTATCGATACGGTTGGTGTAGTACTGGATCTCGCCGTTGCCCCAGCCGTTGGCACCGGTGCCGATGTCATAGCCCCACTTGGTTGGGTCCGGCGCCCCGTTCTTGTCGAACTCGTCGGACCAGGCGAGGACGAGGTTCTTCGGTGCCACCGTCACGCTCACATCCTTGGAGCCGGTGACCGACTTGCCGGCGGCATTCTTCGCCGTCACCTTCACCGTGTAGGTCACGGTACCGACGGTGGTATAGCTGTGCTGCACCTTCCCGTCGGCCGCATCCTTCAGGGTGCCGTCGCCCAACTCGAAGGAATAGGTCGTGGCGTTGGTGGCCGTGGCGACATAGTCGACCTTCCCGGAGCCGTCGTTGCTGACTTCGGCGGTGATGATCAGGTTCGAAGGGGCGGGCTGCTCGACTGGGTCCGACGTCGAGGACTTCTTGCAGCCCGTTGCGGCATCCAGGGAGGCAAGTCCCCAGGTGGCGACCAGCAGGAGTTTGAACATACGGTTCATTTCACTTTGAATTTCTGATACCATGCCAGCCCGTCCGCACCGATGGTACGGAGGTGCATCTGTGTGGCCGTGAGCGACAGGATCTCGTAGGTCCTGCTACCCAGTCCGATGCAGACCAGCCCCTTGTCCGGCACGATGAACTGTATCCGGGTGGAGTTGGCGGGCGTGCTCGCCGATGTGGCGTCCCCAAAGGTAAGGCTCTTCACCCCTTTCGTGGCGATAGGGTACTGTCCCTCGCCTCCCGTGAGGCCGTAGAAGGACACTGCGGCGCCTATCACGAAAGTGGCGCCCTTGTTGTCGAGGTCCATCGTCACCTGACCCGTCGAGGTTTTGGCGAAAGTGATCTCATCGTCATAGAACCCGTCGGCGGCGCGGGTGTTGGCGCCTGCCGAGTACCAGATGGGGGCGAACCCGTCGGATGGACCGACGCCGAAATGGCCGTCGGACGCCCTGTCGCACATCCATACCCTCGAGCTCCCGCCCGTGAGGTTCTGCAGGATGGCCGCGGGTATCTCGAAGGCGACGAAGACCTTGACCTTCCTGGACAGGTTGCTGACGGTGCCGCCCGTGCCGACGGCGCTCACCGTGATGGTGTACTCATTGACGCCGGGCATCCCGTACTTGTACGTGAAGGTGCCGGAGGGCACCATCTGAACATTTCCGTCGCCGAAGTCGATCTTATAGGTGAGTGCCTTGTCGGCCTTGGTGACGATGGCGACGCGTCCGCTGCCGTTGCCATTGGGGTTGGCGGCATCAGCCCCTTCCACGGTGGCCGTGAGAGTGAGCCCGGTCGGTGTCGTGATGTCGCCGAAGGCGTACTCCGTCTTCTCGCAGGAGCTGAGGAAGGTTGCAGACAGCAGGAGCAGCCGGGATATTCCTTGGATGAAGTTTCTCATATCTCTGTTTTGTTCCTGTCAGTTGAATCGGATGTCATCGAAGTACCAGGTGAAGTTCGACGTGCCGTCGCCCACGGTTCCCAGGTCGAAGATGAGCACGACCTTGTGGTAACTGTTGGCGGTGTTGATGGCGCTGAAGTCGAAGCTCAGGTCCTCCCACTGGTTGGCAACAGTCGTGACCACCTCCTTCTCGAAGGAGATGCCGCCATTGGTCGCATTCTCCACCTTCAACAGCAGCTTGGCACCCACGCGCGGGGAATATACTTTCACGCGCATGGTCTTGTTGGAGGGGAAGGCGATGGCGGAGGGGAGCTCGATGAAGCTCCCGCCCCAGAACTGGCCACCCGGACCCTTCACCATCTTGCCCACCCTATTGGAGGTGTTGATGCCGGTCTTGAAGGGGTTGTTGACCACGGAGGCGTTGCCGCCGTCGAAGTTGAACCAGTTATACGTGAGGGTGGTCGATTCGAAATCCATGGGGATCTGCAGCACGTCGGCGGGCTTGACCTCCTGGCGTATGTCATCGAAGTACCAGGTGTAGTTGGCGGAGCCGTTGCCGGCCGTGCCGAGGTCGAAGATCAGCACGACTTTCTGGTAGCTCTCGGCGGTGTTGATGGCGGAGAAGTCGAAGCTGAGGTCCTCCCACTGGTTCGCCACCGTCGTAGTGGCCTCCTTCTCGAAGAAGATGCCTCCGTTGGTCTGGTTCTCGACTTTCAGCAGGAGCTTGGCACCTACACGCGGTGAGAATACCTTTACCTTCATGAGCTTCTTGGTGGAGAAGTCGATGGGCCTCACGAGGCTGATGAAAGAGCCGGCCCATACTTCCGGGGCGCCTTTCACCATGCGGCCCACTTTCGCCGAGGTGTTGATGCCGCCGCTGGAGGGGTTGTTCACGACACTCGACACGCCGCCGCCGAAGTTGACGAAGTCGTAGGCGAGGCCCGATGATTCGAAAGTGAGGGGCAGGACGAGCTCGTCGATGGTGTTGGTCTGGCGGAGGTCGTCGAAGAGGAAGGTGAAGTTGGGGCCGCCGGCACCCATGGTGCCCAGCTCGAAGATCAGCACGACATTGTTGTACGAATTGGACGTGTTGATGGTGCGGAAGTCGAAGATGAGGTCCTCCCACTGGTTGGCGACGGTGGTGACGACCTCCTTCTCAAAGTTGATGCCGCCATTGGCCGAGTTCTCGACCTTCAGCAGGACCTTGGCGCCCACCCGGGGCGAGAAGACCTTCATGCGCATCACCTTGTTGACGGAGAAGTCGATCGGGCTGCTCAGTGTGATCAGGCTGCCGCCCCACACCTGTCCGGCATTCTTCACCATGCGTCCGACCTTGGCGGAGGTGTTGATGCCGCCGGGGTTCGGGTTGTTGATGACCGTCGTGCTG
>RGVM01000214.1 GCA_010027295.1 Chitinophagia bacterium | reverse complement strand
GAGCACAAAGATTCGCTCGCCTGACTGATGAAGCAAGATGAAGCCAGCTTCACGCAAGTGAGCGAGGTCGTCCGCTAATTAGGCGAGGTGAACGGCGAGGTCGTCGGAGCTCAACCGAGCAGCAACCAATTCCAAGCCTGACAAATCAGACGTGATGAAGCGGCAGTTACGACGACACAGCGCGATGCGCAAGTATATTTATTGTGACGTTGGTCACGACCATGTTGAGCTCGGCGCACATCTGCAGGAAGCGCTCCATGCGGGCGCTGCTGTGTTCAGGGCCCTGCCCCTCGTATCCATGCGGCAGCAGCATGACTACGCCGTTCATGCGGTTCCACTTCTGCTCGGCGCTGCTGATGAACTGGTCGATCATCGTCTGCGCGCCGTTGCAGAAGTCGCCGAACTGAGCCTCCCAGAGTACCAGAGTGTTCGGTGTGGCGAGGGCGTAGCCGTATTCGAAGCCGAGGACGCCGTACTCGCTGAGGAGCGAGTTATAGATGCGAAACTGCCCCTTGGCGTCGGGAAGTCGGCTGAGGCGGTTGTAGGCCCCGTCCGTCTGCTCATCGCGCAAAACTGCGTGACGGTGTGAGAAAGTGCCGCGCCGAACATCCTGTCCGCTCATGCGGACGTCCTTGCCCTCCAACAGCAGGCTGCCGTAGGCCATCAGTTCGGCCGTCGCCCAGTCGATGCGACCGTCGGTACGGAAGAGGCGTACCTTCTCCTGCAGCAGTTTCTCCACCTTTGAGAGCGGCTTGAAGCCTTCGGGCCAGGCCATGATGGCGTCGAAGATGCGGCGCAGCAGATCCTCTCCGATGGCCGTATCGGGGGATGAATGGAAGTCCTCGGCCCGGGCCCTGCGAAGCTGCTTCCACCAGAGTTCCGGCTGCTGGTAGTGGTAGGGCAGCGGGTTCTGCTTGACTTCGTCGAGGCGCTCCTGCAGGTCTCCCCAGAACTTCTTCTCCATCTCCTTCGCCAGTTCGCGGGCCCCCGTCTCGCCGTGGGCGAGGAGGTACTGGGAGTAGACTTCGCGCGGGTTCTGGTGCTTTTCGATGAGCTCGTAGAGGTGGGGCTGCGTGAACTTGGGGTCGTCACCCTCGTTATGGCCGTGACGGCGGTAGCAGACCATGTCGATGAACACGTCGGACCGGAAGCGCTGCCTGTAGCGGACGGCCATCTCGACGCACTTGACGACGGCCTCAGGGTCGTCGCCATTGACATGCAGGACGGGGGCCTGCACCATGGCGGCGAGCGATGTGCAGTAGTCGGCGCTGCGGGCGTCCTCGAAGTCGGTCGTGAAGCCGATCTGGTTGTTGATGACGAAATGGATGGTGCCGCCGGTGTAGTACCCCTCGAGGTCGCACATCTGCAGCACCTCGTAGACGACGCCCTGTCCGGCGATGGAGGCGTCGCCGTGGATGAGGATCGGCAGGATCATCTCGAAGCGGCTGTCGTAGAGGACGTCGGCCTTGGCGCGCGCGAATCCGAGCACGACGGGGTCTACGGCCTCGAGGTGGGAGGGGTTGGGCATCAGCTTGAGGCTGACGGTGCGTCCGTCGGGGGTCTCCACCTCCGAGCCGTAGCCCATGTGGTATTTGACGTCGCCGCTACCCATCGTCTGGTCGGGCGTGGCCGTGCCCTCGAACTCGCTGAAGATCTGCTCGTAGGTCTTGCCCATGATGTTGGCCAGGACGTTGAGCCGTCCGCGATGGGCCATGCCGATGACCACTTCATGCACACCTTCGGCAGCGGCCGTGCCGATGATGGCGTCCAGGGCAGCGATGGTTGTTTCTCCGCCTTCGAGGGAGAATCGTTTCTGGCCTATGTACTTGGTGTGGAGGAACTTCTCGAAGATGACGCCCTGGTTGAGCTTCTCCAGGATCCTCCGCTGCTTCTCCAGCGGCAGGGGGGCCTGGAAGGCGGTCTCCATCTCATGGGTGAGGAAGTCCACCTTCTCCTGGTCGGATATGTATTTGAACTCGATACCGACGTGCGTGGCATAGCAGCGCTGCAGGTGGGCCAGTATGTCGCGGAGTGGCGCCCTGCCGAGTCCGATGTGGCTGCCGGCATGGAAGGTCCTGTCCATGTCGCCCTCGTCGAGGCCGAAGAAGCCGAGGTCGAGGTTGGCACCCCTGTCCTTGCGCGGACGTATGGGGTTGGTCCGGGCGAGGAGATGGCCCTTGTTCCGGAAGCCTAAGATCATGCGATAGGCCCCGAGTTCCTTTCGCCAGTCGGCAGAGGACATCTCCCCTCCTGTGTCCAGGGTGTGTGGCGTAGTTGCAGCAGCTGAACCGGTGGCGACCGCGAAGTCAAAACCCTCGAAGAATTTGCGTAAGTCGGGATCTACTGAGCCGGGATCCTTCACGAAGTCGCGGTACAACTGCTCGATAAAGGCGGGGTGGGAATGTGTGATATAGGAGAAGTCTCTCATGGAATGCGGATGTGACGGTGTCAGGAAACGCGCAAATATCGTTCAAAAAAAGCTACCCAGCCATCCGTATGCAAGCATCGATGGATTACGGAAGGCACCCCGTGCCGCGGGGTTTTGAGAACCCACCCCGGTTTTGAGAACTGCCCCATGTCCTCAGAACTACCCCCGGTTCTGAGAACTCCCGGGGGTTTTGAGAACCCACCCCGGTTTTGGAAAACCCCGGGGAGTTCACGCATGTGAAAGGTCCTCCCCATCTCTTTCATTGATTTGGTAATTCCACCACATGGCCCTACCTTTGCCCTCCCATAAGGGAAAACCATCATCATCATGGCAAATCACAAGGCTACCAAGAAGGACGTAAGGCAGGTCTCAAAGCGCCGCGAGCGCAACCGCTACCAGGGCAAGACCACTCGGAACGCCATACGCGACCTCAGGGCCATTTCGGATGCCGGCGAGGCGGCGGGCAAGATGGGCGACGTCGTCAGCAAGATCGACAAACTCGCAAAGAACGGGGTCATCCACAAGAACAAGGCTGCCAACCTGAAGAGTGCGATTGCCAAGAAGATCAATGCCATGGCCGGGAAATAATCCCTGTCAATCCTTACTGACACGATATTCGGACCGTCCTGCCGACAACGCAGGACGGTTTTCTTTTGTAGATGCTCCGCCTGAAGGGTCCCGGCAGCATCGAATGGAAGGGGCCTGGCATCCGCAACGAAACCGCTGACCACCAGGGGATTCCATGATATCATGCACGTTTGCCCCCTTGCAATGGGCGATGGCGAGTCCGCCGCCCCCACGTGCAGGGAGAGCGTCCTCCCTTCCCAATGAGAGGGTTTCCACCGAAAGCGGATATGCCCATCCGCCAAAGTCGAGCCCCCGGCATGGGCGGGTTATCAACATTTGGCCGGAAGCGCGTTTTGACGGGGGCGGGATGGCCCTGCGGGTTTACCTTTGTGCTTTATGACGGAAAAGATCCTCATACTCGACTTCGGGTCCCAGTACACCCAGTTGATCGCAAGGGCCGTGCGCGAGGCGCAGGTCTATTGCGAGATCATCCCCTACCACCGGGCCATCGACTACACGCCGGGATTGAAGGGCATCATCCTGTCTGGCTCGCCCTGCTCCGTGAACGACGCGGACGCGCCCATGGCGGATGTGGCGGCCATCGCGGGCCGGCTGCCGGTGCTCGGCGTCTGCTACGGCGCGCAGCTCACGGCCCGGCTCTCGGGCGGGCGGGTGGAACGTTCCGAAAAACGCGAATACGGCAGGGCCTTCCTGGAGATCAAGCATCGGGATCCCCTCTTCGCTTCGGTCCCCGACCGCTCGCAGGTATGGATGAGCCATGGCGATTCCATCCTGGCGCTCCCGGACGGCTTCGAGGTGCTGGCCACGACCGACAGCATACCCGTGGCCGCCTTTCGGCGCAGTGGCGGCGAAGGCCAGCCACTCTACGGGTTGCAGTTCCATCCGGAGGTTTTCCACTCGGAGCATGGAAGGCTGATGATCCGCAACTTCCTCACCGAGACCTGCGGCTGCCGGTGCGACTGGACACCGTCCCACTTCATCACCGACACCGTGGAGGCCCTACGCACACAGATCGGAGACGGCCAGGTCGTGATGGCCCTCAGCGGTGGCGTCGACTCGACCGTCGCGGCGACACTCATCGACAGGGCCATCGGCGACAGGCTGCACGGCATCTTCGTCGACAACGGACTCCTGCGCAAGGACGAGTTCCGCCAGGTGCTCGACACCTACTCCCGCCTCTCCCTCAATGTCAGGGGCGTGGATGCGCGGGAACATTTCTACACGCGGCTGGCAGGCAAGTCCAGCCCGGAAGACAAGCGTAAGACGATCGGCGCCACCTTCATAGAAGTGTTCGACCGCGAGGCGCACGCCCTCACCAATATCAGTTTCCTGGGTCAGGGGACCATCTATCCCGACGTGATCGAGAGCGTCTCGGTACATGGTCCGTCCGTGACCATCAAGTCGCACCACAACGTGGGAGGGCTGCCCGAGACGATGAAACTGTCGCTGGTGGAACCGCTGCGCTACCTCTTCAAGGACGAGGTGCGCAAGGTCGGCCTCGAACTCGGCATCCCCGGCGAACTGCTGTTTCGACATCCCTTCCCGGGTCCGGGCCTCGGCATCCGCATTCTCGGCGAGGTGACGGAGGAGAAGGTCCGGCTGCTGCAGGAGGCCGACGCCATCTATATCGACGCTCTTCGCCGACACGGCCTCTACGACAGCGTCTGGCAGGCCGGCGCGATCCTGTTGCCGGTCAAGAGCGTTGGCGTGATGGGTGACGAGCGCACCTACGAGTATACCGTCGCCCTCCGGGCGGTGACCTCGGTCGACGGCATGACGGCGGACTGGGCGCACCTTCCGCATCCCTTCCTCGGCGAGGTATCCAACGAGATCATCAACCGCGTGCGCGGCATCAACCGCGTGGTCTATGACATCAGTAGCAAGCCCCCTGCAACCATCGAGTGGGAATGAGCATCTTGCCCCTATGAGCATACGGTCACATACCGCCCTTCTGACCGCCGCGCTGGTGGCGATCACATCCCTTTCCAACGGCGGGGCGCGCGGACAGCAACCCTTCCCGCGTACCATACGCGTGGGGCTTTTCGTACCCCTATGGCTCGACTCCGCCTTCACCGAGACGGGGGAATACCGGTATGGCAAGGGCTTCCCCCGGCAGTCGATCCCCGGTCTCGAATTCTACCAGGGCGTGACCTTCGCGCTGGACACCCTTCGCAACAACGGGAAGGCCGACATCGACCTCAGGGTCTTCGATATCCGCAGTCGCGAAGGCGCCATCCCCCTCGTCACCCGGATGCCGCTGATGGACTCCCTGGACTTGGTCATCGGACAGGTGTCGGGGAACGACTACCTCCGGCTAGCGGAGACTGCCCGCGCACGCAGCATCCCCTTCCTGAGCGCCTCCTATCCCAACGACGGCGGGGTGCGGGAAAATCCCTTCCTGTTCATCTCCAACGCCCGGCTGCAGACGCACCTGCAGGTGCTGC
>RGVM01000213.1 GCA_010027295.1 Chitinophagia bacterium | reverse complement strand
GGCGACCGCGTCGATGCGCTGTCCATCATGGGTGACGGTGACCAGGGCGGGCGCCGTCGGCAGGTCGCGGTCCCACACGTCGTGGTGCACGGTCTGGAAATGCCAGCGGCGTCTGCCGGTAGCCGCGTCGAGGGCCAGCAGGCAGTTGGCGTAGAGGTTGTCGCCCTTGCGGCGTCCGCCGTAGAAGTCGAAGGAGGCGGAGCCGGTGGGCACGAACACGATCCCGCGGGCCTCGTCGAGGCTGAGGCCCGACCAGCTGTTGGCGCCGCCGACATGGCGGTAGGCGATGCTGTCGTCCCATGTCCGATACCCCGGCTCACCCGGTCGCGGGATGGTGTGGAAGGTCCAGCGCCTCCGGCCGGTGCGGACGTCGTAGGCGCGGATATAGCCGGGGGCGGCCGAGGCGGCCTCATCGACGCGGGAGCCGATGATGATCAGGTCGCGGAAGATGACGCCCGGCGTGGTCAGGTTGACGAGGCGGTCCTGCGCGTCAGGCCCCAGGCCGTCGTGCAGGTCGATGCGGCCGCTGTCGCCAAAGGCGAATACGGGCCTGCCCGACCGTGCGTCGATGCAGTGGAGGTAGTGCCCTGCACCGTAGAAGATGCGCCGGTCGCCCTGCCCGTCGGTCCAGTAGGTGACGCCCCGGCTGTTGTTGGTACCGAAGAAGGGCCGTCGTCCGCCCCCGGGCGCTTGGGCGGGGTCGAAGGTCCAGAGCGGCTCCCCGGTGGCCGCCCTGAGCGCGAAGAGCTTCAGCGTGGCGGACGTGCCATAGAGTACGCCGTCGACGACGATGGGCTGGCACTGGATCTGTGAGCGGTTGACGGTGTCTGCGTCTCCGGTGCTATATGTCCAGGCCGGGCGCAGCAGGTGCACGTTGGACGTGTCGATGGAACGGAGCGGGCTGTAGCGGATGTTGAGGGCGGTGCCGCCGTGTGCGGGCCAGTCACCGGCATTCCGGGGACCGGGGCCCGTCAGCGATAGCAGTCCGAGGAGGGTGATCGGGGCGATTCTCCGTATCATGATGGGAAAATAGCCAAAAGCCGGCAGTTATGATCAACCGGCCGCAGGTCCATCTTCGGGCGGCTCCTCCTGCGGCTTCTCGCGCACGGCGACAAGGTCCTTGAGGTCGACGGTGAGTGGGATGGCCCCGAGTTGCACGATGGCCTTTCGTCCCCTTAGTTCGGAGAAGATGCCGACCTTCTGGTTCTGCCGCATCAGCACCTTGTCCCCAGGAACAGGTGGCCGGCCGGTCTCCTCGTAGCGTGCATCGAGCTTCTTGCGGACCTTCTCTGTGACCTGTCGCTCCTTCTGCACGGTCAGCAGGGCCTGCAGCCGTTTCATGATCTCGCCGCGCTGGTCGGTATCCCTCGTGCGCCGCCAGTCGGACACGATCTGGCGGAGCTTCCGCTCCATGTCCTTCAGCCAGGCGATGCGCTCCTCGGTGACGCGGTTGCGCTGTTTGAGGAGTTCGACCTCCTGCCGGTGGCGTTCGCGGTCCATCACGTCGGCCATCTCCTTTTTCAACCGCTCGTTCTCGCGGATGAGCTTTTCGAGCGCCTTCTCCCTGTCCGCGATCTTGCGGAGGTCCTGCTCGGTGCGGTTGAGGAGTCGATCGAGCCGGAAGTGGTTCTCGTCCACCAGTTCGCGGGCCCGCTGGATGAGCCTCGGTTCGAGGCCTATCCGCTCGGCGATGGAGAAGGTGTAGGAGCTGCCGGGCTTGCCCACATTGAGCCGGTAGAGGGGCAAGAGCCGCTGTTCGTCAAAGGCCATGGCGGCGTTGACGATGCCGGGGGTCTTGCCGGCCATCACCTTGAGGTTGAGGTAGTGGGTGGTGACGATGCCCATGGCATGGCGACGGACAAGCTCTTCGAGGAAGACCTCGGCGAAGGCGCCACCGAGGCCGGGGTCGCTGCCGCTGCCGAGTTCGTCGATGAAGAACAGGGTGCGGCCGTTGGCATCCTCCATGAGCCGCTTCATGTTGCGCAGGTGCGAGCTGTAGGTGCTGAGTTCGAACTCGAGGCTCTGCGTGTCCCCGATATGGATCATGAGCTGCTTGTAGATGCCGAAGCGCGAGTCGGGGTGGGCGGGTACGAGCAGGCCCGACTGCACCATGATCTGTTGCAGTCCCACGGTCTTCATGGTGACGGTCTTGCCCCCCGCGTTGGGCCCGGAGATGACGATGATGCGCTGCCGCTCGTCGAGCAGCAGGTCGACCGGCACGACGGGCTTCTGCTGCCGGCGATGGTAGATGAGGAGCAGGGGATGGCTGGCGCGGATGAGATGGACACCCGAACGGTCGGAGACCTGCGGACGCGCTGCGTCCATGTCTAGCGCCAGGCGCGCCTTGGCACGGATGAAGTCGTACTCCCCAAGGATGTCGTGGTAGCCCGCCAGCAGGGGGGCGTGCACGGAGAGCTCGCGCGTGAGCTCGCGAAGGATTCGGTGCACCTCGGCCCTCTCCTCGTTCTCGAGGGAGTAGACGTCGTTGTTGAGGTCGATGGTCTCCTCCGGCTCCACGAAGGACGTGCGGCGCGTATCGCTCTCGCCGTGCAGGATGCCCTTCACCTGGCGCTTGTGCTCGGCGTGGATGGCTACGACGCGGCGGCCGTTGAGGAAGGCCTCCTCGATGTCGGCGACGTAGCCCGCCCGGGCGAGCTTCTGGAGGAGTTTGTCGAAGGTGCGGCGCAGCTCGCCGCGCTTGCGGTAGAGCGAGCCGCGGATTCGTTCCAGATCGGGGGAGGCGTTGTCGTGGACATGCCCCTGGGCGTCCATGACGGCGTCGATGCGCTCGGCCACCGACTTCTCATAGTATGTGACCGCGATGACGGCATACAGCGAGGACCATGCCTCCTGGCGGTCGGCGTCGAACCACCGGAAGATCTGTCCGATGCCGTCCACCAGCCTCCGCAGCTGTACGAACTCCTCCCCCGAGAGCACGGCCCCGGGAATGCCGAGGAGCTTGAGCTCCCTGCGGATATTGAGGACGGTGTCGTTGGGAAAAGACTGGCCGGATTGGATCAGGACACGATAGGACTCCGCCTGCGACAGCTCGCGCTCGATGATGTCGCGCCGCGTATGCATCCGGAGCCCGCGGGACTTCTCCACCGCGTAGTCGGTGCGCGCATGCCCCGCAAGCAGCTCCATCACCTTGTCGAACTCGAGCTGTACGGCGGCTGATTCAGGGAATAATTTCATGGTCGGTATGGGGAGGGCAGGCGGCGGGTGGGATGTTTTTTCCCCCGTCAGTCAACAGAATCACAAAGGTATTGTTAAAATGACGTCTCGGAGGGCCGAGGATGCGTCGTTTTCACGGGGTAAGGATGTCTTTCCCGTGGTAACGGCGGACATTCGCACCTGAAAGCACACTCCGATGAGAGCCATGTACACGCTATTCGCCCTGACACCCCCGCCACGACAGGCATCACCCACGCCATCCATACTTCGAACATGCAACAGGACACCATCACCTTCGGTTCAGGCTGCTTCTGGTGCACCGAGGCCATCTTCCAGCAGGTCGATGGCGTGATCAAAGTCGTGAGCGGCTACAGCGGTGGGCATGTCGTGAATCCCACCTACGAACAGGTCTGCGAGAAGAACACCGGCCACGCCGAAGTCTGCCAACTTGTCTACGACCCGTCCAAGGTGAGCTTCGACGAGCTGTTAGAAGTCTTCTGGCAGACGCATGACCCCACCACCGTCGACCGTCAGGGCAACGACGTGGGCCCCCAGTACCGCAGCGTGATCTTCTATCACGACGACGAGCAGCGCAAGAAGGCGGAGCACTACCGGGACGAACTCAACAAGGCCAACGCCTTCGGTAGCCCTATTGTCACCACCATCGAGCCGTTCCGCAACTTCTATGCGGCGGAAAACTACCATCAGGACTACTATCGCAACAACCGCAACCAGCCCTATTGCTATTTCGTCATCAGGCCCAAGCTCGAGAAGTTCGAGAAGGTGTTCCGCGACAAGAAGAAGAAATCCTGAGCATAGGCCTTTGGTGATGCAATCTGCAAGGGGGGGCATACGTTACTCAGCCATCCCCAAGAAACCACTCCCATGGCATCCCGTTACGACGTCGCAATTCTCGGAGCCGGGCACAACGGACTCGTGGCGGCCTGCTACCTCGGCATGGCCGGGAAGAAAGTGCTCGTCCTGGAGTCGGGTCCGGAGGAAGGCGGCGCGGCAGTGAGTGCCTCGCCATTCCCGGGTTTCGATGTGAAACTCTCCCGTTACGCCTACCTGGTATCGCTGTTACCGGACCGCATCATCAAGGAGTTGGGATTGAACATCACGACGCTCTCCCGTCGGATGTCGTCCTACACGCCATACCTGTCCAACCACCGCCATCAGGGCCTGCAGGTCGCACGTGTATGGGACCAGGAGACGGAGGATTCCTTCTCGATGCTTACCAGCGACCGCAACGAGGCACGGCAGTGGCGCACGTTCTACAACGGACTCTCGGCGATGGCGCGCAAGCTCGCGCCCACTCTGCTGGAGCCGCTGGCGAGCCGCTCAGAGATCCGTTCCCTCATCGGCATGGACGAAGTGTGGCGCATGGTCTTCGAACGCCCCATCGGAGAAACACTCCTGCAGCAGTTTCGGTCCGATATCGTACGTGGCGTCATCCTCACCGACGCCCTCATCGGCACCCACGCCTCTGCCTACGAGATGCAGGCGAACCGGTGCCTGCTCTACCACGTCATGGGCAACGGCAACGGCGAATGGAAGGTGCCGAAGGGTGGCATGGGCGTGCTTGTCGGCGAACTCAAGCGGGTGGCCCTGGCAAACGGGGTGGAGATCCGGACCAAGGCCCGCGTGATCGACGTACACAGCGGCAAGAGCGGCGTGGAACTGAGCACTGACGACGGAGGACACTTCCACGCCGACAGGCTGCTATGCAATGCGGCCCCGCAAGTGTTGGCGAAGATCATGGGCAAGCCCGTACCTGAGGCGAGGGAGGGGTGCCAGACCAAGATCAACCTCTTGCTGGAGCGGCTTCCGAGATTCCGCTCCGGCGTGGATACGATGACGGCCCTTTCCGGTACGCTGCACATTCAGGAAGGGTTCCAACAACTCGAAGATGCCTACGAGCAGAGCCGCCGGGGCAGCCTGCCGCGGGAACTCCCCTTTGAGATGTACTGCCACTCGCTGACGGACCCGTCCATCATGAGCCGCGACATGCAGTACAAGGGCATCCACACACTCACTATGTTCGCCCTGCACACGCCCGCCCGTCTCTTCGACGGTCGCAACCGCGAGATGGGGCGCACGGTCTGCGAAAAGGCCTTCGCCGCACTCAATGAACACCTCGTAGACCCGATAGAGTCCTGCCTGGCCCGTATGCCGGGCGGCGACCCGTGCATCGAGGTCAAATCACCGCTCGACCTGGAGACGAACCTCGGACTCCCGCGCGGCAATATCTTCCACAACGACCTCCATTTCCCATTCCTCGAAGAACGGCGGGAAGGCGCATGGGGCGTGGAG
>RGVM01000212.1 GCA_010027295.1 Chitinophagia bacterium | reverse complement strand
GTCGTCTCAACCCCCGGCAGTCGGAGTACAACTGGGGCACGGCGGAGCTCTTCACCTGGAAGGCGTACAATGGCCGGAAAGCCACCGGTATCCTCTACAAGCCGGAGGATTTCGACCCGACACGACGCTATCCCCTGATCGCCTATTTCTACGAGCGACTCTCCGATGGCCTGCACGCGTACATCCCCCCGTCTCCGACCCCCAGCCGGCTCAACATCTCCTTCTTCGTCAGCCGCGGTTACCTCGTGCTGGCACCCGACATCGAGTACCGCGACGGCTATCCGGGTAAATCCGCATTCGACTACGTCGTCAGCGGTGTTCGCGCCGTCGTGCGGAAAGGGTGGGCCGATAGTACGCGTTTGGGGCTTCAGGGTCAGAGCTGGGGTGGCTATCAGGCCGCCTACATCATCACCCGGACGCCGCTGTTCCGGGCCGCCTGGGCCGGTGCACCCGTGGCGAACATGACCAGCGCCTATGGCGGCATCCGTTGGGAATCGGGCCTGAACCGGCAATTCCAGTACGAGCATTCACAGTCGCGCATCGGCGCCACGCTATGGCAGAAGCCCGGGCTCTACATGGAAAACTCCCCGCTCTTCCACCTGCCCAACGTGAAGACGCCGCTCGTGATCATGGCCAACGATGCGGACGGGGCCGTTCCCTGGTACCAAGGAATCGAGTTCTTCACCGCCATGCGACGCCTCGGCAAGCCCGTGTGGATGCTGAACTACAACGGAGAGGCCCACAACCTCGTCGAGCGCAGGAACCGGAAAGACATACAGGTGCGGGAACAGCAGTTTTTCGACTGGCTGCTGAAAGGGGAGAAGCCAACCCGCTGGCTGAAGGAAGGGGTGCCTGCCACCGAGAAGGGGCGCGAATGGGGACTGGGCTACTGAGTCCATGGCTGGCCGTCATGGTCGGCAGGACGCGGACCTTCAGTTGCTTTCAGGAGTCGGCGGAACGGCATGTCTTCGGATCTGTTCCCGGCAGAAGATGTTGAACTCTTCTTCACCGGCCTCGTATTCCTCGTCGTCAAGGTCGTCGGTGTCACGCTGGAACAGCCGGTTGTCCAAGTAGTCGAGCGTCAGGAGTCCGTCCCGGAGAACCACGTTGCGTAGTTCCGACCAGGCGATACGCCTGCCGCCGAGTCCGTTGAAACGGATACCGGTTTCAGAGAATCCCAGTTCGGTGCGTTTCAGTGCGAACGATTCCAATCGCGCCAGTACCAGGAAGGCGATGCCAGCCGGATGGAAGGGGGGCACCAGTGTGAGGCCAATTCCTGTCAGGGCCAGTGCAGGCCAGTGGCGGACGGGCTGTCGGCGTCGCATCCGGAGGAGGTTCCATGCCGTGAGAACGGAGCCAGAAGTGAGGAAAAGTATGCTTGCCCCGGACTCCGGGATCGAGGTCCAACGGTATGCCAGCATCATCATCCCAAGCAACGACAGCAGGGTGCCGGCGCGGCGCACGGAGCCTCCGTTCGTGTCCTTCAGGACCACCACGTAGTCGTAGACGGTGGCGTCGCGCGGCATGGCCTCAGGTATGAGAAGCGGCGAGGAAATGGCAGAGCTTGAAAAGCACCCTTGCACCGACGTTCTCATCCCATTCGTTATGGCTGATGCCTACCTCGCAGAGGTCGAATCCGATGAGTTTTCGTCCCGAGAGGAGGATGCGACGGATCAGGTAGTACACTTGCTCTGTCTCAAGCCCGCCATGGACGGGAGTTCCCGTGTGGGGGCAGAGCTTAGGGTCGAGCCCGTCGATATCAAAGCTCAGGTAAACCTTCTCGGGTAGGTGGCTGATGATGTCCTCAGTTATCTGCCGCCAGGTCTCACCTTCGAACTCGCGTTCCTTGATTTTCTTGTCGAAGTAAGTGATGACGCGATAGTCGCTGTTGCAAATATAGGCCCATTCTGCAGGGCCATAGTCTCGAACACCGAGCTGTACCAGTCGTTTGACGTTGGGGAGTTCCTCCAGCACGTTGTACATGACGGAGGCGTGGGAGTAGTCGAAGCCCTCGTAGGATTTCCGGAGGTCGCAGTGTGCGTCGATCTGCAGGATTCCGAATTCGGGATTCCGCTCGGCGATGGCTTTGATAAAGCCGAAGGCCGTGCTATGGTCGCCCCCTATGAGGCCCACGAGCTTGCCGGCGTCGAGCAGCCCGCTGGTCTGCCGGTGCACCCAGTCGTTCATGAAACGGCTGCCTTCGTTGACTTCCCGCAGGGCCTTGCACATGAACTTGTTTTGTTCGATGTTCTCACCCTGGGTGATGAAGTTGATATAGAGTTCCGCCTCTTTGCGGAGATAGTCGCTCTTTTGGAGGAGAGTCCTGTCGGGCGTACGCATATGGAAGCCCTGGCGCCAGACGCCGATGTAGTCGGGGTCGAAGATGTCAATCTGGAGCCCCGAGCGCATAAGGTGTTCGGGGGCCCTGGCGGTTCCTGCGTGGTAGCTGGCGGTGACTTCCCAGGGAACGGGTTGCAGCACCACCCTGGCTTCCTGCTCACCGAAGGGCAGGCCGAAAATATTATTGTTGGGATTGCCCGCCGCGTCGGGGTCGAAGAGGGATAGATCGGTCATCGATGACTCTGTGGGAATGGGGTCGGTGGGGTCTGTTTTCTACGTTCGCTTGCGGGAGAACGCAAAATTATCCCGATTTATGCTATGCGCTCCAAAACATTTTTCAGGGAACCTTTCCGGATCCGTTTTCCCACTTCTAACAAAACTTCGGGTTCGACCTTTTTCAGTGTAATTTCGCCCCCGTTGCAAAGATCTCAATCATGAAGAAGATGCACATCATCCTGCTGGTGGTCATCGCGGCCGTCATTGCCGGACTGCTCACCTGGATGAAGGACCTTTCGACCTATGACACGGTGGCCTCCGCACGCAGAAAGGAGGGCCGTTTCGTGCACCTGATCGCCAGGCTCGACAAGTCGGAGCCCGTCGTCTACGATCCCGTCAAAGACCCAAACTACCTGACCTTTCACGCCCTCGACTCCCTGGGTGGGCGGACGAAGGTGGTGTACCGAAATGCCAAACCGGTGGATCTGGAGCGCAGTGAGCGGGTGGTCATGAAGGGTCGCATGCAGGGAGAGGTCTTCGAGTGTTCGGAAATCGTCCTCAAATGTCCGTCTAAGTACAAGGAGGATCCAGGCGTCCAGATGCGTCAGTATGAAGGTGCGAAGATGGATTCTGTAGCCGCATCCGCGGGTTCCTAGCATACAAAGCCCCTCCCCAACATGCGATACGAAGGTGAACACCTGCTCATCGGACAGTTCGGCCATCTCCTGACCCTGGTCTCGCTGGTGGCGTCCCTGGTTGCCGTCTATGCCTATGTGCGGGCGGCTTCCCTCGGCGCCTCGCCCGCTTCGGAGGGCTGGCGACGCATGGGACGGGTGGCCTTCATCGTAGATGCCGTCTCCGTACTGCTGATCTTCATAGTCCTCTACCTCATCATCTACAATCACTGGTTCGAATACCGGTATGCGCACCAGCATTCCAAGCGCAGTCTCGACGTGCAGTACCTCCTTAGCTGCTTCTGGGAGGGGCAGGAGGGTAGCTTCATGCTGTGGTCTTTTTGGAACGCCGTCTTGGGACTTGTAGTCATGCGCAGTGCGCGTCAGTGGGAGCCGCAGGTGATGGCTGTCATGTCGCTCGCACAGGTCTTCCTGGCATCCTTCCTCATCGGTATCTACTTCTTCGACATGCGGGTGGGCAGCAGCCCCTTCGTGCTGATGCGGGAGGAGTTCCCCGACGCACCCATCTTCCGCGACCCGCAATACCTCTACAAGTACCTGGTGGATGGCAACGGCCTCAACATCCTTCTCCAGAACTACTGGATGGTCATCCATCCGCCCGTGCTTTTCCTCGGATTCAGTTCCACCTTGGTACCCTTCGCCTATGCCGTGGCCGGACTATGGAAGCAGGAGCACAGACAGTGGACGGAACAAGCACTTCCCTGGTCGCTCTTCAGCGCAGGGATCCTGGGTCTGGGCATTATGATGGGAGCCGCCTGGGCCTATGAATCGCTTACTTTCGGCGGATATTGGGCATGGGACCCCGTCGAGAACGCCTCCATGGTCCCCTGGCTGCTGCTGGTCGCGGGTATACACACCATGCTGGTCTTCCGCAGCACCGGCCATTCCCTGCCGGCCACCTACCTGTTCATTGGGGCTGCGCATATCCTGGTGCTCTATTCCACCTTCCTGACGCGGACAGGTGTGCTGGGAGACACGTCTGTACATTCCTTCACCGGAGAAGGCAGTACCCTATACTGGCATTTGATAATCATGATGGTCGTATTCACAGGCATTCCGACCGGACTGTACCTGTCACGCCGCAAAGAAGTGCCAGTGGTAAGGGAGGAGGAACGAATGTCGTCCAGAGAGTTCTGGATGTTCGTCGGGGCGCTGTTATTTTTCGTCTCAGCCGTTTATATCATCACGCTGACCTCGCTGCCCTTTTTCAATCGCCTCTTCGGGAGTCGTTGGGCCATCGGCGAGGACGTCGAGTTCGTCTACAACCGTGTCATGGTGCTGGTGGCCTTCGTCATCGCCCTTCTCACGGCCGTGACGCAGTTCCTCAGGTACCGGCAGACACCCCGTGGACATGCGCTGCCGAGGCTTCTGTTGCCTTCCGTAGCAGCCCTTGCGCTTGGATTGGCCGTCAGCCTGTCCGGTATTCTAGAGTACGGCAAGTACGGGGCGGGTTTCCAGGCCGGCATCCATATCGCCGCCTGGGCCTCCATATACGCCGTCCTGGCCAATGCCCACTACCTTGCGGCCGTCCTCAAAGGCAGGATGAAAGCGGCCGGCGCCTCTCTCGCACATATTGGCTTCGGTCTTATGCTGACGGGCATCCTCATCTCCTCCGCCGGTAAGGAACTCGTCTCCAGGAATCGTACCGGCATCGCCGTGCCCGGATTGAAGGACGCCCGCGGCAAGGACGAAAATCCACTCGAGAACGTCACGCTCGTCCATCGTGCCCCCATGCCCATGGGCAGGTATGAGGCAACATACCTGGGCGATTCCACTGATCCCAAGGGGGAACGCGTCTTCTTTCAGGTCCAGTTCCGTGAGATGGATAGCGTCTCCGGTGAGACCGTCGACAGTTTCCTCGTGACGCCCAATGCCTTCCTTGTCAAAGGGGAGGAGGGGACCCAACTATCATCCAATCCCGGCGCCAAACACTACGCCACGAGGGATGTCTTCGTTTATATCACTTCCTGGCTCAATCCCGACAATATCCGGGATACATCCTCCTTTCGGATGCAGACCGCCAGGCAGGGCGATACGGCCTACTATTCGGGAGGCTACGTCACGGTCGATCGGGTCATCGCCGCCAATCGTCACGACAATGCCGACCTCCCTGTTGTCGACAGCGCCTGGCTTGCACAGCTCACCGTGCACGCCGCGGATGGCCGCAGCTTCCCGGCCGAGCCCGCCTTTCTCGTCAAGGACGGTCTACCAGCCGTGAAGACGGATACCGTATGGCAGC
>RGVM01000211.1 GCA_010027295.1 Chitinophagia bacterium | reverse complement strand
CGGCCGCGGGTGATGGTGAGGTGTACCCGGTGCCTGACGAGAAGAGGTTCTACAAGGGTGAAGGAACCTTCGGGGAGATAGGACTCCAGGGCAGAGAGCGGGGATTCAGTCTTTCCCATTCCTACTGACATGGTACCTAAGAAGGGCCCGGGTCTCCAGGAAGGTATAGACCAGGTAGAGGAACATGCAGATGAAGAGTGCCGGCCAGTTCATGCCGGACCGTTTCCACCAGCCGTATGCAAAGACGGCCGCGGCGCAGACGGCCATCCTGGCCAGGAAGGCTCCATATACGGTTCCCAGAAAAAGAGTGCCACCCTTAGAGCGCATGCCGCTTCGGTGTAAGCGGAATCCCAGCAAGCTGACGGCATACAGAAGCAGATTGCCTGCAAGCAGCACCTGGACATCGATACCCTTCGAGGTAAGTCCGACGCGAAACACAGCGGCGATAAGGGAGACGCATAGGAAAAGCAGGTGAATCGAAGTCAGCGGTCTATTCATGAGCGTGAGGACTTGTCGGACGTGTCGATGACGGCTTTTACGATCAGCCCGATCACAGCTGCCATGGGCAGGACCCAGACGAAGAGAGGAAATCTCCAGTCCAACCAAGTATCTGCCCGGAGACCCATCCATAGGGTCAGTGCGAGAATGGCCAGATAGCGGGAGGCAAGTCCGGCGTAACGTAGCATGAGGCCACGGCCGTTATCTGACGGCGCCTGCCGCACCGGGTCGTCACCGGATGCCGACGGCTTTCCGGATTTCATCCGTGTTCATTTCAACCACCTTCTGGTCCTTACCCATATGGCAGTGACCATTGAAAGTGACACGCGGCTCTATCTGTAGCTTACCAGCGTATATGTCCCCCTCGATGAGGGCTTCACCACGCAGATTCAGCAACTCGGTGATGTGCAGCGTGCCATGCACCTTTCCCTGAATGTCCGCGTTCGTGCAGTCAATGTCTCCCATCACCACGCCCGTAGAGCCAATAACGACCTTGGCATTGCCCTTGATGCTTCCGATCAGGGTGCCGTCGATGCGAAGGTCACCCGCGATGATAACGTCTCCGTTGATGTTTGTGCCCGACCCTATGAGGGTGTTGCCTGCCGTCCCTGACTGGGAAAGCTCTACATCAGGCTTGTTTTTGAACATCGACATGGTAGTGAATTGGGCGTCCTTTGAAATGTTTTAATCTTCCACTTTTTCAGGATCTGGCACATTGAGGACCACTGTGTCCCTGGGAAGGGACTTCTGGTCTTCCGAAAGTGCAGACCGGATGCTTTCTAGGTAAGCCTGCTTGTCGCCGAGGCTTGATTCGATGGAGTCGGCGCGAATCTTAAGGGACATGTACTTCGCTCTTTCAGTTCGACTGCCGAAGCCCGGGATGTAGTATTTCAAAGGAGTGAATACAATTAGTGCGACCGTGAAGCCTACTAGGACGACGAATGTCGTGCAGAGAACGATATAGACACTCATGCGTGTCAGTCGTAACGTAACGACCTCCTCATAAGTGTCGTCGTTCATGACGACGAGTCTGTATCGGTTTTGCAGCCTCTGCAGGTTGCTCTTCTTCTCCATGCCTTGCGGTCAGTCTCATACCCTCTGGATAGAGGTAAACTCAAATGTAGTCAAAACAATACATTTGACAACAAATTATGAAAAAAAATCAAGCAACGTTTGTGAAAGAAACCCTATTGTTCAACAAGCGGCGTCCGTCCTCGCAGGTTCTCCCAAATTGACCTATCTTCAAGCGTGCCGCTGAAGCGAGGAACTCCATCCGGTTTCATGGGTCAGGTCTCCTGTCCGGCCCTGTCCTGGACTTTGATTCTCATATCTGCCTTGTGGCTGGGAGCGGCCTCTGAGTCTATTGCCCAGCCGGGGGCGGTGATTGACCTCCCGAAGCCCCCCAAATACGAGAACCGGACCCTGGCCTCAGAGCGGACGGGGGCGGGACGCATCAATCCCGTCAAAAAGGTCCAGCAGAACATCATCACCCGATACAATTTCTACTTCAATGCCGCCAACGAGCTTGACGAGGTCATAGAGTCGGCCAGGCGTTCGTCAAAATTCGACTATTCGCGGCTGCTTCCCTTCGAGGAGTATCCCCTGGAGTCGACGGCAGCACAGAAGGAGGAACTCGACTCAGTGATCCTGAAATGCAACAATGGCATCCTGTTGCACGACCTGCGAAACGACTGGGTAGACGACCTCTACCTGCTGATGGGCATGGCCTATTTCCACCGGAAGGAATTCGACTCGGCGTGCATCGCCTTCCAGTACATCAACTATGCCTTCCAGCCGCGCAGCCGGGATGAGATCGGCACAGACAAGGCCATCGGAAGCCGGCTCAACGAGAAGGGCAACGTGTACACGATCTCCACACCCGAGAAGCGGGGCGCCATCCCACGCATCTTCTCGCATACGCCTGCCCGCAATGAGGCCGTCATGTGGCTGCTGCGGACCTTTATCGAACAGGGCAGGATGAACGAGGCGGGAGGACTGATCGAGACACTGCGTCGCGACAAGAGCCTGCCCGAGAGGCTCCGACCACGCCTGGAGGAATGCCAGGCATTGTGGTTTTACAGGTCTTCGCAATGGGATAGCGCTGCCATCCACCTGGAAGGGTCTCTACCAGTAGTCTCGAACGCGGAACGGCCCAGGCGCGAATTCCTCGCGGCGCAGCTCTACGGCAAAGCCGGCATGGCGGAGGCTGCCGAACGCATGTACGCCGCCGCCATCCTCCATACGACCGACCCCGTCATGGAAGCCTACGCACGCATCAATCAAATCGGTCTCGACATCGAAGGCGCCGACAGCGTCCGCATCCGAAGGAGCCTGGCGGATCTCGACCGCATGTCGCGCCGGTCCCGCTACGAGGACTACCGACAGATCGTGCACTATGCCGCCTATCGCCTGGAAATCAAGCGGGGTGACACCCTGGCCGCCATCGGCCAGCTGCAACGGAGCATCCGGAACAGCGGGTCGGACACGAGGCTGAAGACGCTCGCCTTCCGGGAACTGGCTGACATCGCCTTCCGGATGCGCGACTACTCCATGGCGGCTGACGGCTACGATAGCGTGCAGACAGACCTGCTGGAGGCCTCCGACACGCAACAGGTGGCGCTGCGGGCCCGTATCCTCCACCGTGTGGCATCGCTCCTGATGACGGTTCGCCGACAGGACAGCCTCCTGCGGATAGCCGCCCTGCCCGAAACGGAGCGACGCGAGTATGTTCTCAAGCTCTCCCGAGCCCTCCGCAAGGCCCAAGGCCTCAAAGAGGAGGCGGAGACGCCCATCAGTACAGCCGCCTCGCCTTCCATACTCAAAGACGACGCCCCGGTCAACCTGTTCGAAGCGAACGAGGGCAAGGGGGAATGGTACTTCTATAACGGCAGCCTCCGGACGCAGGGCTTCAGGCAGTTCCAGGCGAAGTGGGGCAAACGGCCGAACGTCGACAACTGGCGGCGCCTCGCCGCCGTGGAGGCCATACTCAACGCCATGGCGCAGTCGGCACCCGGATCAGCGGGAGACCCCGGCAAACCCGCAATCACAAAGGCGCCTGAGCCAGAAACCACCACAGGGCCCCAAGACCTGAGCTTCGAAGGCCTCATGGAAGGACTTCCCCTTACAGACTCCCTCCGGAACCTGGCACATCAAACCATCCAGACATCGCTCATGAAGCTGGCGGTCACCTTCCGGGAGGACCTCGACATGTGCCAAGAGTCGGTGGTGCATCTCTCCAGCCTGCTCGACAGGTATCCACAGACGATGCTCATGGATACGGTGCTATTCAACCTATGTACCTGCCTCCGCCAGACAGGGGACATGACCCGGTTCGAATTCTACCGACGCGAACTCTCGAGCCGCTTTGGGCGAAGCCCCTTTCTGGCAATGCTGGAAAACCCCGTAGGCGTACGGGAGGCACAGTCGGCGGAACGGAGAGAAGCCGACGCCCAGTACGACCGGGTAGCGACCCTGATGGTGCAGGGCAACTTCGAGGAGGCCATGGAGCTCAAGCGGATAGCCGACAGCGGGTACGGCAGAAAATACTGGACCTCGCAGCTCCAATACCTTGAGGCGCTGTATCTGATTCG
The DNA here is from genome assembly GCA_010027295.1 of Chitinophagia bacterium. Lineage (GTDB taxonomy): Bacteria > Bacteroidota > Bacteroidia > Chitinophagales > Chitinophagaceae > Pollutibacter. The sequence continues at coordinate 1,431 of RGVM01000211.1, read as the reverse complement.
CGAACGCCGGGATAGCCTCGCCCTACTGTCCCTCAAAGGCATCCGCGACAGGGAACCGGGCAGCCCTCTCGCACTGCGGGCTGCAGAATTGGAGAAAGTACTCGCCAGAAGGGCTGAGATTGAGGAATATCTTACACGTCTCGACATCAAACGATACCCTGACGACAGCCTCATACTTCCCCCAGTGGAGCCTGTCGTCCGCTCAGCGGCACCTCCCGTGAAGGACACTGCAGCCGCCAACATCAAACCCCTTCCGGCCTCGGACAGCGCAATGGCGCGCGTGTCCGGACCGCCCCCAGCCATCCAGACAGACAAGGGAAGCCCCCGCACAGTATTCCTCCACCAGCCAGCTGACAGCCATGCCGTCATACTGGTGCTGACCAAGGTCGACGTCGTGTATCGCACCGAAGCGAGGATATCCCTGAACAAATACCATCAAGCGACCCGCCCTGACGCCGGCCTGACCGCCGTCGCCACCTCGGTGACAGATGATATCAAACTCGTGAGGATCGCCCCCTTCGACAACCTGTCATCCGCCATGGAATACTGGAGGAGCACCCGGGATGCTGCCGCCAAGGAGATCTTCCCCTGGTTGCCGGCAGGCACATACCGTTTCCTGCCCATCTCACTCCCCAACCTGGAACTGCTGCTCAAAAAACAGGATATCAACGCCTACATGGCTTTCCTGCATCAAAGCATGCCGGATGAATTTTAAAGGTTCCTTGCCACAGGCCTCTGTGAATTTGAATTAGTTTTACCGCGTCGATGATTGCATCCGCATGAAACAGAAAACAAAAAGCCCCTCAGCACCCGTCAGGTTCGTATGGAAGGCGACCCTCTACGCATGGATTGCATTCCTCCTGTTCATCCTTTCGATCAACCTGGGCCTTTTCGGTAAACTGCCCTCCCTGGAGGAACTCGAGAACCCCTCCATGCTATCCTCCTCCGAAATCTATGCCAGCGATGGTTCGCTAATGGGCAAGTACTACCTGAAGGACAGGATCAACGTCGACTACCAGGACATCTCAAAAAACGTCATCAATGCGCTCGTGGCCACCGAAGACGAACGGTTCTACGAGCATTCGGGCATCGACGCCAGGAGTCTTGCACGCGCCATTTTCTACCTAGGCCGCGAGGGCGGCGCCAGCACCATCACCCAGCAGCTTGCCAAGGCCCTGATGTTCGGCGAAGGCAGCCGGAACATCCTCATGCGCGCCACCCAGAAGTTTAAGGAATGGGTCGTCGCCATCAAACTCGAACGCAACTTCACCAAGGAGGAGATCATCACCATGTACCTCAACATGGTGACCTACGGAGATGAGATCTACGGGATCAGGAACGCCGCGCGCACCTATTTTCAGAAGGAGCCCGACAGGCTGTCGGTCGAAGAGGCGGCCGTCCTCGTCGGACTGCTCAAGGGAAGTACCCGCT
>RGVM01000022.1 GCA_010027295.1 Chitinophagia bacterium | reverse complement strand
TGAATGATGGCGGCATTATGGATTTGTGGATCCGTGAAGCCCGCGTATTTAAATATGGCAGCGGCACTGGCAGCAATTTCAGTAGCATTCGTGGTGAAGGTGAGCCACTGAGTGGCGGCGGTAAATCATCGGGCTTGATGAGCTTTTTGCGTATTGGCGACCGTGCCGCCGGTGCAATTAAAAGTGGCGGCACCACGCGCCGCGCGGCCAAAATGGTCATTTTGGATGTTGACCACCCCGATATTGAGGCGTTTTTAGATTGGAAAGTGGTCGAAGAGCAAAAAGTAGCGGCTTTAGTGACTGGCAGCAAACTCAATAATAAGCATCTTAATGCGGTTATGACCGCCTGTCATTCGGTTAGCGATGCTGCGATCAAATTTGACCGCAAGCAAAATAAAGCGCTGGGCAAGGCCATTAGCGCTGCTAAAGCCGCCTATGTATCGCCCAACTATATCGAGCGGGTGATTCAATTGGCCCAACAAGGCTTTACCTCGCTCAAATTTGCCGAATATGACACCGACTGGAATAGCGAGGCCTATTTGACCGTAAGCGGGCAAAACAGCAATAACAGTGTGCGCGTAACTGGCGATTTTATGAAAGCTGTAGAAAATGACGGCGATTGGGGGCTAATTTGGCGCACCGAAATTGAAAAAGCCAAGGCTGCCAATCGCGCGCCTAAAGCACGCAAAACCTTAAAAGCCCGCGATCTAATGACCAAAATCAGCGATTCGGCATGGCAAAGCGCCGATCCGGGCTTGCAATATCACACCACCATTAACGAGTGGCATACCTGTCCTAAAGGAGGGCGTATCCGCGCCTCCAACCCCTGCAGCGAGTACATGTTCCTCGACAACACGGCCTGCAACCTCGCTTCCATCAACCTGCGGAGGTTCCACAACGAGGAAGACAACGTGTTCGACGTGGAGGGCTTCGAGTACACCGTGCGGCTCTGGACCACGGTTCTCGAGATCTCGGTGCTGATGGCGCAGTTCCCCAGCAAGGAGGTCGCACAGCTCAGCTACGATTACCGCACCCTCGGTCTTGGCTATGCCAACCTGGGCAGCCTGCTGATGGTCAGCGGCATTCCCTATGACAGCGAGGAGGCCCGGGGCATCGCCGGTGCCATCAGTGCCATCATGACAGGCATCTCCTACAAGACTTCCGCCGAGATGGCGTCTATCCTCGGGCCCTTCGCCAAGTACGGCGAGAACCAGGAGGACATGCTCCGCGTGATGCGCAACCACCGCGCCGCCGCCTACGATGCAGAGGACGCCTACACCGGCCTCAGCATCCTTCCTCAGGGCATCAATGCCCGATACTGCCCCCAGTATCTCCTCAAGGCTGCCTGCCATGCATGGGACGAGGCCGTCTCGCTGGGTGAGCGCCATGGTTATCGCAACGCCCAGACGACAGTGATCGCACCCACCGGCACCATCGGCCTCGTGATGGACTGCGACACTACCGGCGTGGAGCCCGACTTCGCCCTCGTGAAGTTCAAGAAGCTCTCCGGCGGCGGTTACTTCAAGATCATCAACCAGTCGGTGCCCCAGGCCCTCAAGAACCTCGGCTATTCCGAAAGGGATGCCGAGGCCGTCATCCGCTACGCCGTCGGCTCCGCTGGCTTTGCAGGTGCACCCTATATCAACCACCAGACCCTCAGCGAGAAGGGCTTCATCGCCGAGGAAATCCGACGCCTCGACGACGCCGTCAGGTCGGCCTTCGAGATCGGCTTCGTGTTCAACGTGTATACCCTCGGGGCGGAGTGCCTCAAGCGGCTGGGCTTCCGTGAGGAGCAGTTCTACAATGCCGATTGGAACCTCCTGTCAGAGCTCGGCTTCACCCCCTCGCAGATAGAGGCAGCTAACGACTATGTCTGCGGCACCATGACCATCGAGGGGGCACCCTGCCTCCGCGAAGAGCACTATCCCGTCTTCGACTGCGCCAACAAGAACGGCAAGAAGGGTGTACGCTACATTCACGCCCATGGCCATATCCGCATGATGGCCGCCGTGCAGCCCTTCATCAGCGGCGCCATCTCCAAGACCATCAACCTCCCCAACGAGGCGACGATGGAGGAAGTGGCCGACTGCTACATGCTCAGCTGGAAGCTCGGCCTCAAGGCCTGCGCCCTCTACCGCGACGGCTCCAAGCTCAGCCAGCCGCTCAGCAACAAGAGCGAAACGAAGAAATCCGACGCCGAACCCGAAGCGGCGGCGGCAGATAAGGAAAAGGAGAAGCCTGTCGATGTCGCCCTGCTCGATGTCGGCAAGCTCACCGTCGAAGACCTGCTCGAAGAACTCCAGAAGCGGATGCAGGCGTCTCCCGACACCAAACTCAAACGGCAGCTTTCCCGCATCGTCGAACGCAAGACCCTGCCCTCCAAGCGCAGAGGCTTCACCCAGAAGGCCAAGATTAACAGCCAGACGATATTCCTGCGCACCGGCGAATACGGAGATGGTACGCTCGGCGAGATCTTCATCGACCTCGCCAAGGAGGGCTCCACCCTCCGGAGCCTGATGAACTGCTTCGCGATATCCGTCTCGGTCGGCCTACAGTACGGTGTGCCCCTGGAGGAGTTCGTGGAGAAGTTCGTGTTCACCAAGTTCGAGCCTGCTGGATTCGTCGACCACCCCAACATCAAGACCACCACATCCATCGTCGACTTCGTCTTCCGCGTACTCGCATTCGAGTACCTCGGCCAGACGGATCTTGTCCACCAGCTCGACACCCCAGAGGTCACGAGCGTCGAAGGTGGCGACTGGGACCCTGCCGGCTCCCCTGTGGGTTCCGGTAAGACACCCAGCCTCTCCGATGTCAGGGTCATCGCCCCGGCGTTCACTAGTTCCGGCGGTGGATCCGCCTCCCTCCGCCCACAGCGAGCGAGCCAACCCGTCAAGTCCGAGACCGCCACCCAGCAATACATGAAGAATATGCAGAGCGATGCACCGACTTGCAACGTCTGCGGTCACCTCACCATCCGCAGTGGCACCTGCTACAAGTGCCTCAACTGCGGGAACAGCCTGGGCTGCAGCTGAGGCGGCCGTCACGCTCGTTGGCATGAGAAACCAGGATGCCCGGGGATTGCCCGGGCATCCTTTTCATTTCAGGCCATGACCTCTCTCCTGCGGAAATGGTGCGCTGAGTCATAGAGGTTTATGGATGTAACGGAAAAAAATATCAGCCAAGCCAGCAGAAAGAGAGCAACCCGACGTTATATATCCGCCCGTTCAAGTTGTCCGTACCTTGTTGAAACAGCCGGTCGTATCCTCGGCAGGCCTTTCGGGGGATCTCCATTGGATGGGGATCCCCCGATCACTTTTGATTACCAGGCGCCTGTCTTGGTCCTTCGTACCTTGCGCTCGGGAGGCCTATACATGTTGGAGTTCCGAGTAGCGTATCATAAGTCGGAGGTGTTGCAGGCCCTCCGGTATCATTTCATCAGGAAGTCTGAGGTCCGGGTGATGATCGTTCTCATCAATGTCTTCGCCCTCTTGTCGATGGGACTCTTTGCGACGGGGCTCGCATCACCGCTTCCTTTCCTCACGGGGACGGCCCTTTGGTTGTTTCTGATGCTCGCCATATGGACTGGGATGCCGGCAGCTGTCTATCGCAGGAACCGCACTTTTCGTGACAGTTTCATTGTGCGGCTCGAAGACTCCCACCTGTTCCTCAAACGGGAGGGAGGTTCGAGGACATGGGCCTGGAGGGAGTTCAGCCATTATTATGAGACGCCGGGCTTTTTCCATCTCTGTTTCGGGGAACAGGGGTTCCTGTTGCTGCCCAAGGCAAGCATACCGGGACCAGAGGGCGTCTCCCAGGCGCGCCGGATCATAGGGGCCGTGGTGCCCAAACGTTGATCAGACGTTGTAATGTGAGGTCATACAAGGGGTTTGCGCATCAGCAGGTGTGGAATGGTAACTTCCTCGAAGGTCTGTCCTGAAGTACGATATCCCTGTTTCTCATAGAAGCCTACGGCTGTCATACGGGCGTGCATTACAAGTTCGCGGAACCCTCTGTCCCGGGCGACGTTCTCGGCGAAGTACAGCAGCGAGGCCCCTAGGCCCCGCCCCTGGAGGCTGTTGACAACGGCCATCTGACGGAGGCGACAGGTTGTGGCGTCCTGACGTGTTAGCAGGCAGCAGGCAAGCAGATGGTCCTCGTCGAAGGCACCCAGCAGGATGTCGGCCCTCTCCCCTTCAAGTTCTTCCGGACTGAAGGAGAGGCCCAGGGGCTTGCGCAGGACATCCATTCGAAGAGCGACCATCTGGTCGTACTCCCGTGAGCCGTGGTCTATGATCCGAAGGGGCATGGCCGGATGGTTTTACAAGTAGGGAACCAGATGAAGGTACGGAAAACGCGACAGGGGGGGTATGTCAGCGGTATGCAAATGCCACAGCAGGGACAAGCCCGGGATCGTCCGGGCTCGGCGGGATGTCCGGACCTCAAAAAAATTGTAGTTAACCCAAAAACTATATTTTTGCAGCCACATTAACCAAAATCAACTGAAATGTCAGACATCGCAGCCCGGGTGAAGAAGATCATCGTCGACAAACTGGGCGTTGACGAGGCGGAGGTGACCCCCGAAGCCTCCTTCAACAACGACCTTGGCGCTGACTCCCTCGACACCGTGGAACTGATCATGGAATTCGAGAAGGAGTTCAACATCAACATACCCGACGAGCAGGCCGAGACGATCACCACGGTCGGACAGGCTATCGCCTATCTCGAGGACCACGCCAAGTGATCCCGACCGCCGGTATTCCGGCAATGTCCACACATATGTCATTGAAAAGAGTCGTCGTAACCGGGATCGGCGCCATCACTCCGGTAGGCAACACGGCCCCTGATTATTGGCAGGGCCTGCTGGCCGGCGTGTCGGGCGCCGATCCCATCACTTTGTTCGACGCGTCCAAGTTCAGGACCCGTTTCGCCTGTGAGGTGAAGGGTTTCGACCCCGTGGCCTACCTCGACCGCAAGGAGGCCCGCAAGCTCGACCGCTTCACGCAGCTCGCCATCGTGGCGAGCGATGAGGCCATTAGAGACGCAGACATCGGCGGGGGTAAGGTCGACCCTGACCGTACGGGCGTCATCTATTCCAGCGGCATCGGTGGACTGGTAACCTTCCAGGAGGAGGTCATCAACTACGCCAAAGGCGATGGCACCCCGCGGTTCAACCCGTTCTTCATCCCCAAGATGATCCTGGACATCGCCGCGGGCCACATCTCCATGCGGCATGGATTCAGGGGCCCCAACTTTGCCGTGGTCAGCGCCTGTGCCTCCTCGACCCACGCCGTCATCGAGGCCACCCACTACATACGTCTCGGCAAGGCAGATGTGATGGTCGCAGGTGGAAGCGAAGCCGTCATCAGCGACTCCGGCGTCGCCGGATTCAACGCTATGAAGGCCCTCAGCGAGCGAAACGACGATCCGAGAACGGCCTCCCGTCCCTTCGATAAGGATCGAGACGGCTTCGTCATGGGAGAGGGCGGCGGCGCCATCATCCTCGAGGAACTCGAACACGCACTCCGCAGAGGTGCCCGCATCTACTGCGAGATCGCGGGTGGCGGTGCCACTGCCGACGCCCATCATATCACGGCCCCCCATCCTGAGGGACTCGGAGCCCTGAACGTCATGCGGTCGGCCCTTCAGGACGCCGGAATGCGTCCGGAGGACATCGACTACATCAACGTCCACGGAACCTCCACTCCGCTCGGAGACATAGCAGAGACCAAGGCCATCCTCGGCGTCTTCGGCGACCATTCCTACGACCTCAACATCAGTTCCACCAAGTCGATGACAGGCCACCTTCTCGGTGCCGCTGGTGCCATCGAGGCCATCGCCTGTATCCTTTCCGTGGTCAACGACACCGTGCCCCCCACGATCAACCATTTTACGGACGACCCCGAGTTGGACCCAAGGCTCGATTTCACCTTCGACAAGCCGAAGAAGCGTACCGTGCGGGCAGCCCTCAGCAACACCTTCGGATTCGGTGGGCACAACGCGTCCGTCATCGTCCGCAAGTTCGGCTGACGTCTCTCCGCGGCATCGCCGCCTCCCAGGCCGGTCACTCATATCCAAGACACACCGCATTTGCGACTCTGGCTACGATACCTGTTGACACCCCGCTCCGAGAGGTCCTACTTGCGGCAATTGTCCAACATATTGGGATTCGTGCCAGGCGACATGACCCTCTATACTACAGCGCTAAGCCATCGTTCCGTCAGGGAGGGTACCGACCAGAACAACGAGCGCCTCGAATACCTGGGCGATGCCATCCTCAGCGGCGTCGTTGCCGACTACCTATTCCTGCGCTATCCCTACAAGGGTGAGGGCTACCTTACTGAGATGCGCAGCAAGATGGTCAACCGGGCCACGCTGAACGATATCGCCCTTAAGATGGGCATCAAGAAGGTAACTCATTTTAACCGGAACGACAGCTCGCTGAAGGCCAGCCAGATCTTCGGCAACACCCTGGAGGCCCTGGTGGGCGCCATCTACCTCGACAGGGGCTATGACCGCACCAAGCGCTGGATCTTCAAGCGCATCATTACTCCCCACCTCTTCATGGAGGACCTCGAGGCCCTCGAGATCAACCACAAGAACAAACTCTACGGCTGGGCCAACCGCAACGGAAAGACCATTGTCTTCGAGACGCTGGACGAGCGTATGGAAAAGGGCCGCCGCGTATTCCGCATCGGCGCCATGGTCGACGGGAAGCTGGTATCCGAGGGGAAGGCCTACAACAAGAAGGATGCAAGCCAGATCGCCGCCCAACAGGCCGTCGAGCGACTGGGCATCACGTGAGATCGGAAATATCCTGTCCGTTCCTGTCCTGGCAGAGTTCCACCAGTACGCCGGCCGTGTCCTTCGGGTGAAGGAAGCATACCCATTTGCCATCCGCCCCGGGTCGGGGTTCCTCGCTTAGCAGCCTGAAGCCCGCTTCCCGAAGGCGTCGCATCTCCGCTCGGATATCGGAAGTGTCGAAGGCTATATGGTGCATGCCCTCCCCCCTCTTCTCAATGAAGGATGCGATGACGCCATCGGGATCGAGTCCCTCCAGCAGTTCGATCTTCGTCTCGCCCTGACGGAAGAAGGCCGTGTCAACCCGCTCCCCCTCGACCCGTTCGCGCTTGTAGCAGGGACTGTCGAGCAGCTTCTCGTACACGGGGATGGAGGCTTCCAGGCTCCGGACTGCTATCCCGATGTGTTCCACCTTTTGCATGGGGTAAAGGTAGGGAATGAAGATTCCGTCAGGCATGCTAACATCGGTGGAGGGGCATCGTTCCTGACACACAGGAGTCGTAATTTTGCACTGCGGAATTTCAGCTCGAAAAACCCCAAATTGTCGATATGAACGGAATGACGATGGAGAATGGATTATACATCAGCGACAAGGCGTTGGCCAGGGTCCGACAGCTGATGGAGGAGGAGGGTAAGGGCCCCGACCATTTCGTGCGAGTGAGCGTGGTCAGCGGCGGCTGTTCCGGGCTCAGTTACAAAATGGAGTTCGATAATGTCGAACGGCCAACAGACCAGGTATTTACGGACAAGGGGATGAGGATCGTTACCGACATGAAGAGCGTCCTCTATCTTTTCCAAACGACACTCGATTTTTCCGACGGACTCGACGGGAAGGGGTTCCATTTCCTCAATCCCAATGCTAGCCGCACCTGTGCCTGTGGCGAAAGTTTTGCGGTGTAGGCATGCGCATGCCTCACGACGCACGGGTCCTGCTCTTGCCGGTTTCAGGCATTTTTCCACTCATCTTCCGGCTGCATCGGAACGTATGAATCGATGGGTCTCGGTCCAGCCCTCCCCTCGTATCCTCAGCAGATAGGTGCCCGGTGGGAGCCCTCTCGAGTCGAGGGTCCTGTCGACACCGACGGGCAGTTGCAGACGGATGCACTGCCTGCCCGACATGTCGATGACTTCGCCGTATCCCACTTGCGACCTGTCCGCCCATCGGATATGTAGGACATCCTTCACCGGGTTGGGATATATGCGAGAGGCCTCAGGGCCTCGTACCCATATCTGCCGGACAGGGGAGCGGATGCTTTCTTTCCCTTCTGTGATGGCCGTCACGCGATAGAGGCACCGACCGGGAGGTGGTCGTTCATCGGTATAGGAGAAGGCATCTCCCTCCCGGATGTCCTGCGCTTCGACCTTTGCGATGCCTTCGAAGTGTAGGCCATCGCGGCTCCGTTCGACGCGGAACGAAGCCAGTCGTTCCGCGCCCTGGACCCACCACCTGAGGCGCGTGCTATTCCCGGTTGACTGCGCGTCGAGGTGTATGGCTTTCAGTGTCAGCACTGCATCGGGCGGGCCTGTCCCCAAGGCGAATACGCCGAATCTCGTCAGGGGCTGGGAGGGCCGTATCCAGCCCTTGTGAGCGTCTCCCGTAATGTTGTGTGAGATGCCTGCGCGCTCCCAGGTCGTCATCGTACCGCTCGTCGAGGCGAAGGCCACTTTGAGGGAGTCCCTCCGTTGGGGGGAAGCGTTCCTCCATGCAAGGGTGAGGAATGCCGATAGGGGGTGGCCCATGCTATCGGGACGGATATCCCAGTATCCGGGGCTTTTGACGTGTATTTGTCCATCAGTGGCGGCATTGACCATTTGGGGAGGAGGCAGGTGTCGGTACTCGGCCCGGAGGGTCAAGGGGTAGGGTGGGTCGGCCTCGATGCGTACGGGAGCGTGGACTGTATCATTGCCGAGTGGAAGGGGCAGGTTTCCCCGCTGCAGTATCCTTATGAGAAGGGGGCCGTCTACGAAGGATGAGTCCCAACCCGCCTCGTTCGTCCCGTAGCTGACGGTTGGGGATGTGACGGCGGCACTGTCCAGGGTGAGCATGCTGTCGGCTCGGCTCAGGAGGCGGCCTTTTGACAGCAAGAGGGCGGCTGTCACCCGAATCGGCCGACCGAGGGTAAGGCTTCCCTGCGGTTTGTCGACCGTCAGTGACCGAATGTTCCCGGGCAGACCGTTGCCGGTGGATTGGGAACCTGTTCCCGTGAATCGGTAGGACGCCAATGGGCTGAAGTCGCGAATTCTCGTCCTTACATTCCCAAGGGTTGCCGTGGCCTGGAGGCCGTCGGGAGAGCCCAGGTTCAGCGTGGAACCTGCCATGCATCGGAAGGTGGCCTCCCCTCCGATGGCATAGGTACCGAATGCTAGGGTGGCGCTGTCATGCACGAGGAATGCCTGTGTCGCCAGCGGCAGTTGGAGGTCACGGTTGAGTTGTACCTGCGACCCCGATCTGCATTCGATGTTCCTAAACCCGGTACCGGCAAGGAACTGGCCGTTTCCCGAAAGCCGTTGCGGGTTGCGTCCGCAGAGCAGGAGGCTCCTGCCGGCAGTGCCGGAGGTGGCGGGGGAAAGGTTGAGGCTGCCATCCAGCTGCAGGTCGCCGGAAAGCAGTATGTCGGCTGTCAGGGTGGAGGTGAGAGCGGCGCCCGTGGCGATCCGAAGGGATCCCTTGACGACGCAGTTGGACGTGCCGCTGCCGCTGTAGGATTTACCCCCTCCGGCGGCAGTGGCGCTGAAGGCAAGGCTTCCGAAAGTGTTTCCGGTGAGCGATACGGTGTAGCCCGAAGTGCCCGGCACGTCGAATTCGAAGACGCCGTTCTCGGTTCCGGGTCCCAGTGAGAGGCGGTCTATCAGTCTCGCATTTCCTCTGACCGTATTATGCACATAGGTGGCGCCATCGGCGATGCGCATGCGTCCGTTCAGTTGGAGGGGTTCTCCGGAGCTGGCGCCCGAGGCGTTCCGCAGGAGGGCACCCTGCTCGAGGCGAATGCAGTCGCCCGTGTCCGTCACCTGCAGTCCGGGTACGGCCGTGCTGGAACTTGGGAGCAAAAGGGTGATGCGACGGCCAGGGAAGGGTTGGATGCGGAGGTTGCGGATTATCACGCCGGTTGTTCCGCCTGGCAGATGGACGCGATAGTCGGCCGTGGTCAGCGAGTGGTCGAGGAGCACGGTGTCGCCGGCAAGCGGGACGCCGTCCGGCTGCCAGTTTCGTGCGTTCTGCCACAGGCTGTCGCCGCCATCCCCGTCCCAGCGTCTCTGCGCCGGTGCAGGGACGGCGGTCGTCGCTAGGATCGCCAGCCATACCCATCTCCTCATCTTTCCGTATCGCACGCTGCAAGTTCACACCGCTGCGGGGCGCTCTCCAAGGTCATTTCACCATGACTTTGGCGTGTTTTCCCCGTCTTTTGGGTAATCTTGCATGTTGAAAGCCATGTGGGCCATCTGCAAAAAGGAGTTGCGGCAGTTCTTTGGTAGCCTGACGGGCTATCTCTCGCTGCTGTTGTTCCTGCTCCTGAACGGTTTGTTCCTGTTCGTCTTCCCGGACACGGGCGTGTTCGAGTTCGGCTACGCCGATATGTCCCGCTTCTTCGATATCTCGCCCTGGATCCTGTTGATGCTGGTCCCTGCCATTACCATGCGGAGTTTTTCGGACGAGATGCGGTCCGGCACCTGGGAGGTCCTGCGCACCCGTCCGATCGGTCTTTCCCCGCTGATCGCCGGCAAGTTTGTGGCCGCGATGGCGGTCGTGCTGGCGGCCGTGCTCCCGACGCTCCTCTACGTGTACACCATCTCGAGGCTCTCCGCGGGCGGCATCGACCTCGGGGGCATCGCCGGCTCCTATATCGGACTGCTCCTGCTGGCATCCTCCTTCGCGGCGGTGGGCACCTACTGCAGCGCGCTGACCCCGAATGCGCTGGCGGCCTTCCTGATGTCGGCCTTCGCCTGCTTCGCGCTTTTCAGCGCCTTCGGCTCGTTGTCTACCCTCACGTCCCTTCCGGCCGGGGTTGGGTACTACGTCGAGCTCCTGGGCATCGAGGCGCATTACCGGAGTGTGAGCCGCGGTGTCATCGACAGTCGCGACATCGTCTACTTCCTCTCCCTTACATTCCTCTTCCTCTTTCTCACTGCGCGTAAACTGTCTCGTCCATGAGGTCTGTCGCCGACCGGCTGTTGCGTGCCCGTCACGGATGGCTGCCCGCGCTGGCGGGACTGGTCCTGCTGAACCTCCTCGCGATTCGGTTCCATGGACGCATCGACCTTACGGCCGAAGGCCGCTATACGCTCTCCTCCGCCACGCATGCGTTGGTAAGGGGGCTGCCCGACCGTGTGGAGGTGACCGTGCTCCTCGACGGCGATATGCCTCCCGGCTTCCGCAAGCTGGCCACGTCGGCAGAGGACATGCTCGAGGGCATGCGCGCGTCGGCTCCTGACAGGCTCGTATATGCTTTCGCCCGCCCGGCCGCCGACCTGCCCGATACGATGAGGGCCTATGTCTACGACTCGCTGCAGCGCCTCGGCATCCATCCCACCAACGTGAAGGCGCAGACACGAAAGCGGGAGGGTACCGAGGAGACACTGGTGTTCCCGGGGGCGGTGCTGCGGTACCGTGACCGCACCCTCGGCATCGACTTCCTCCAGGGCCAGGAGATGTCGGGCCTCTCCTCCCTCAACAACGCAGAGGCCCTGCTTGAGTACCGCATCGCCGACGGCATTCGACGGATCACCGAGGACTCGTTGCGCATGGTAGGCTACCTGACAGGCAACGGAGAGCCGCTCGACCTAAGGGTCTACGACCTGGTGCAGAACACCCTACGTAGCCGGTATGCCTTCCGCATCCTGCCGATCGACAGTGTCCCCTACATCCCCTCCACCTTCAGCGCCCTCTGCATCGTCAAGCCCGAAAGGCGCTTCACGGAGTCGCAGAAGCTGAAGCTCGACCAGTACGTCATGCGCGGCGGCCGCATCGTCTGGATGATCGACAACCTCTATGCCAGCCTCGACAGTCTCCAACGCAGCGAGGGCAGCTTCATCGCCTTCGATACAGGCCTCGACCTGGACGACATGCTCTTCCGTTACGGTGTGCGCATCAACCGCGACCTGGTGCAGGACCTTCAGAACGACGGCATCCCCTCCGTCATCGGCAGCGTCGGCGACAAGCCCCAGATACAGGTGCTGCCATGGCCCTACTTCCCGCTGCTGCGCCACACGGGCGAACATCCCATCGCCAAGAACCTCGACTACGTGGTGGCGCAGTTCCCGCAGTCTGTCGACACGGTGGACGCCCCCGGCATACGCAAGACCGTCCTGCTCTCAACCTCCGACAATGCACGCGCCCTGCAGACGCCTGCCAGGGTCGAATGGGAGAGTATTCGTACAGAAGAGGAACTGGGCGACTTCCGCCGGGCACGCATCCCCGTCGCCGTGCTGCTGGAGGGCCGCTTCCGCTCGCCGTTTGCCAACCGGATTTCCACTGCTACGGCAGACACGATGGCCCGTCTCCTGGGTCGGCCCTTCCTGCCGGAGGCTGTCGCCGAAGGCGGGATGGTGGTGGTAGCGGATGGCGACCTTCCCCTCAATTCCGTCTCTCAGAAGGATGGACCGCTGCCGATGGGTACGAACGCATATACGAGGCGTGAGTACGCGAACCGGGAGTTCCTCCTCAACTGCCTCGAGTACCTGACGGACGGCTCGGGCATCCTGGAGACGCGCGGCAAGGACTACACCCTGCGGCTGCTCGACGAGGCACGGGTGGAAAACGAGAAGGGCTTCTGGCAGGTGGCCGACCTCGCAGGGCCGATGGCCCTGGTGACCCTCCTCATTGCCTCCTTCCAGGCCTGGCGCCGCCGCCGTTATGCGGCCTGACCCGGCCGGTGGGCCCGATGGCGTATCTTTGACGCCCGACATCATCTCCATCCCGAATGACCCCCGACCAGATCAGCTTCCTCACCTTCGGTATCCTGCTGTTCCTAGCCCTGCTCTTCGACCTCGGCCTCATCAACCGCGGCAACAGCCGGATGTCCATCCGAAAGGCCATGTACCAGACCCTCTTCTGGGTGGCGCTTTCGCTCGCCTTCTGCGCCTTCCTGTGGTATGAGAAGTCGGCGCTTACGGCCACCAAGTACTTCACGGCCTATCTCATGGAATGGTCGCTGAGCGTCGACAACATCTTCGTATTCATAATCATCTTCACCTATTTCAGGGTGGAGGAGACCGACGCTGGTAGGGCCCTCCTGGTGGGCATCATCCTGGCCGTGGTATTCCGCATCGCCTTCATTGCCGTTGGCATCGGGCTGATCGAGCAGTTCCACTGGATTCTGTACGTCTTCGGCGCCTTCCTCGTGTATACCGGATACACGCTCTTCTTCAAGAAGGACGAGGCCGAGTTCGACCCCGGCGAAACGAGGGTGTACAGGTTCATGAAGCGCTACCTCCGCCTGCTCGAGGTGGAGCCCAAGGGCCGATACATAGTGATGCACCACGGCAAGGCTTACTTCACTACCCTCTCCGTGGTGGTTGTGATGCTGGCCGCCGTCGACCTCGCCTTCGCCCTCGACTCCATACCCACCGTGGTGTCGCTGGT
>RGVM01000210.1 GCA_010027295.1 Chitinophagia bacterium | reverse complement strand
CGTCCTGGTGGTGAGCCATGACCGCCACTTCCTGGATGCCGTCTGTACCCATGTCGCCGACGTCGACCGCCAGAAGATAAAGGTCTTCACAGGCAACTACACGTTCTGGTACGAGTCTTCGCAGCTCATGGCGCGACAGCTGAGCGACCGCAACAAGAAGGTGGAGGACAAGCGGCAGGCCCTGCTCGACTTCATCGCCCGTTTCAGCGCCAACGCCTCCAAGTCGCGTCAGGCCACGGCCCGCAAGAAGGCCCTGGAGAAGCTCACCATCGAACAGATAGAGCCCTCCAACCGCAAGTATCCCGGTATCATCTTCCAGCCGCAGCGCGAGGTCGGCAACCAGATACTGAATGTGGACGGTCTCAGAAAGTCGGTCGATGGTCGGGTACTTTTCGACAAAGTATCCTTCAGCCTCAACAAAGGCGACAAGGTCGCCTTCGTCAGTCGCGACCCGCTGGCTGTGACGGTCTTCTTCTCCATCGTCAATGCCGAGGCCGCTGCCGACGCCGGCACATACGAGTGGGGCACCACCATCACGCGAGCCTACCTGCCGCAGGAGAATTCCGCCTTCTTCATGGAGGGGCTACCGCTCATCGAATGGCTTCGACAGTTCGTGCCTCCCCATGTGACGGATGCCGACGAGCCCTTCCTGCGAGGCTTCCTGGGCAAGATGCTCTTCAGCGGCGAGGACATCCTCAAGCGCACCGACGTGCTATCTGGCGGCGAGAAGGTCCGATGCATGCTCAGTCGCATGATGCTGCAGAACCCCAACCTGATCATGCTCGATCAGCCCACCAACCACCTCGACCTGGAGAGTATCCAGAGTTTCAACGAGGGATGCATCAGCTTCCCGGGCGTCGTGCTGCTCACCTCACACGACCATACATTCATGCAGACGGTGGCCAATCGCATCATCGAGCTCACCCCCAAGGGAATCATTGACCGCCTGATGACCTTCGACGAGTACATGGAGGATGCGCGGGTGAAGGCCATGCGCGAGGAGATGTATGCGTGACGAAGCGGGCTTGAGGGCCTTGGCCACTCAGGTTGAAAGGCGCCGCCCGGGACAGGGCGATGCGTTTCCCGTTTCCGTATATTTGATATCGGCCCTTTCCAACGTTTCCGGACCGAAACAACCCCCGAATGACCCAGACGCTCCCCGAGAAGTTCCTACGCCTGAAGACCATCATGGACGAATTGCGGGAGCGGTGCCCCTGGGACCGAAAGCAGACCGTCGAGAGTCTGCGCACGCTTACCATCGAGGAGACCTACGAGTTGGCGGACGCGATTGCGGGTGCCGACTGGGACGGCATACGAGAGGAGCTGGGCGACATGCTCCTGCACATCGTCTTCTACGCCCGGATAGGCCGGGAGCAGGGGCGTTTCACCCTGGAGGAGGTCATCGACGGCATCTGCGACAAGCTGGTGAAGCGTCACCCGCACATCTACGGCGACATCCAAGTGGCCGATGAGGAGGAGGTGAAGCGTAACTGGGAGAAGCTCAAGATGAAGGAGGGCAAGACCTCCGTGCTGGGGGGCGTACCTGCTTCGCTACCCGCGATGGTGAAGGCCGTCAGGCTGCAGGAGAAGGCGGCCCAGGTAGGCTTCGAATGGGAAGAGCCGGCACAGGTATGGGAGAAGGTGCGAGAGGAGGAGGCCGAGCTGCAGCAGGCCCTGGTCGAACGCGCCGCCGATTCGGCAATGGCCGATGCCCATGCCCGGGTGGAGGAGGAGTTCGGTGATCTGCTGTTCTCACTCGTGAACTACAGCCGCTTTATCGGGGTGGATCCGGAGATGGCACTCGAGCGCACCAACCGAAAGTTCTCCGACCGCTTCCGGCGGATGGAGGCCCTCGCTCTCGGGGCAGGCAAGCCATTGCAGGAGCTCACGCTCGCTGAGATGGATGCGATATGGGACGAGGTCAAGAAGGCGTCGGGCAAAGGGGGTGATGGCGGCGGCGATGCCTGATGACTGTCTGCCGACCTCCTAAACAGGAATCGTTGTGAAGCGGCTTCTCACGGATACCATCTATCGCTACGCATATCTGCCGATCATCTCGGCATGGCTCTACACGTTCTCGTTCATCTTCAGCAATTACTTCTCCTACAGCACGTCCCCGGCGGGTGTACAGCGGACCCTGCAGCAGTACCTGCAGCGTCAGGAGCTGGACTTCGCCAACGTATTGACCGACACCCTCCTCCTGCGCCGCATGGCCGGGGATTCCCTCAGAGAGGATGACATGCTGAAGCTCACTTCGCTCGAAGTCGGCATCTATCTGTACCGAACACCTCCGGGCTCCGTTCCCGTGCTCACATATTGGAATACGCAGCGGGCCATCCCCATGGATGTCATGCTTGCACCTTCGAACGACGAGTATTTGGCGGAGATGCCTA
The DNA here is from genome assembly GCA_010027295.1 of Chitinophagia bacterium. GTDB lineage: Bacteria > Bacteroidota > Bacteroidia > Chitinophagales > Chitinophagaceae > Pollutibacter. The sequence goes on along the minus strand of RGVM01000210.1, from coordinate 3,127 downwards.
ACGGGCAGTACGAGTTCATCCGGCGGAGGGTCGTCATAGGTGGGGTGAGGGACTGGACACTTTGCGGACTCGTACCAATCAGGAGCGATTATTTCCTCGAGAACGACTATCTCAGAAAGGGGTTCGCAGGCGCCCCCGACGTGGAAACGAACTATCGGATCTCGATATCGGTGAAGGATATCCCCATCCGAAGTAGTGATGGTCGCGTCGTGTACCGCATCGAGCCCAAGCCGGAGACCTCCAAGGGTGGAGGGGGATGGATCGTCATCGCCCTGAGGCTGCTGGGCGCCCTGCTCATGTGTTTCTACCTGCATATGGTTGCCCTCGGCGTACAGCGGTATGTGGGACCCGCCATTTCGCTGGGATGCCTAGTTTCTGCCATCCTAGCCCTGCGCATCGTCACCTACCTCCTGCCCTCGCAATGGGTATTTGGCGGTCTTCCCATCTTCGATCCCATCACCTTTCGAGCAGGCTTTTTCTCACGGTCGCTCGGTGACCTGCTGCTGAACTCGCTGCTGTTCGTGTGGGTCGTGTTGCTGGCACAGTCTTTCCTCGGCCGACCGAATCTGGCGAATTCTCTGAACCGGAGGCGGGAACGTATGCGCTCCGTGCTGGGCGCCATTGTCCTTGTGACCGCCACCTGGCTGGCAGGGGATACCGTTCGTCGGCTGGTCTCCGACTCCGAGATCTCCTACGATGTGACCGACTTCTTCCGTATGGATGGCTACACCGTCGTAGGTTTCTTCACCATCGTCTGCCTTTCGATGGGGTATTTCATCCTGAGCCAGATGCTTTTCAGGTGGTTCCGGGACCCTTCGCCCCGTACCCTGTACGTGGACCTGCTGTTGACTGCCGCCGCGGGGCTCCTGATGCTGACGTTTTTCGTTCCTTCCCATGACCGCGTCTTCGGTATTTCGCTGCTGATATGGCTACTGTTGTACCGCTGGCTGTCGCTGGGGCTCCGCTCCCGGAGCGAATCGCTGCAGGTCGGACAGGGTATTGTTGGATGGCTGGTGTTCTTTGCCGCATCAATCACAGGCATCCTGTACACAGAGAACCGGAGCCGTGAGATGCTGATGCGGCAGGAGGCCGCCGTGAAGCTGGCCAGGCAGACAGATCCTGCGGGCGACTACCTGGTCGATATCGCCACTTCTTCCATCGGTGACGGACTGATCCTCGCAAACCTGGACCGTTTGCGGAATCCCGGACTGGCGCAGCGGCTGAAGGACAGCATCGTGTCCGCCAACTTCATGGGGTTTACCAATCGTTTCGACACGAGGATCCTGCTATACGATGCCAAGGGCTTGCCTTTCTCCCCTTCGGACCGCATCAGCTATGATACGCTCAACACCATATATTCCCTGCAAGCGAGCAAGACCGGCGTATCGGGAATGCGCTATTATGAGGAAGACTTCACTAGCTTCAGCTATATCTACCGGCGCGAGGTTAGGGACGGCGCGGACAGTATTCGTGCCATCCTCTTCATGCTGTCCAGCCCGAGACCTTTCCGCGAGGAGGCCCTCTATCCTGAGCTGGTGCGCCAATCCGGCGGTATGGTGCTCGACCGGCAATATGGTTACGCCTATGCCGTCTATGACAGTCTCCAGCTTAAGCTTAGCCGGAATGACTATGATTTTCCCATCAGCCTGAGCCCGCAGCAGGTGCCAGCGGACAGGTTCGACTGGAGGCGCGAGGACGGACACGAAGTGCTCTGGCATCGTGTGGACGCCAGCAAGGTGGTCATCATCGCACGTCGCAGCCGGCACCTCCTGGAAGGCATCACCCTGTTCGGTTACATCTTTTGCGCATCGCTATTGCTTGTGGCAATCTTCCAGCTGGCTAGCTACGTGGTCCGTTCCCGTTTCGATCCTCGGGCGATGCTCCGCATGGCAAGCGGCCTGAGCATCCGCCGCCAGATACACGGCACGGTCATCCTCTTCAGCCTGTTCTCCTTTCTGGTCATTGGTGCGGTGACGATATTTTTTTTCATCGACCGTTACGATACGGGCAATCGAGAGATGCTCAGCAGATCCCTGCAGTCGATCTCGGCTGAGTTTGAATACCGTCTCTCCTCTTCCAGTGACGAACCCGGCATCCGGCCTTTTGAGTCGCTCCAGTCGCTCGCGGAGGACATCTCCGAGGCTCACAATACGGATGTGAACGTGTACGGGCCGGGCGGTGAGTTGCTGGCCTCCTCGCTGCCCTTCGTCTATGACGAGGGCATCCTGAGCCGAAGGATGAACCCCGTCGCCTATTGGCGAATGCAGCGCCAGGGCAAGGTGCAGTATGTGCAGACGGAGGTTTACGGCCAGCTCTCCTATATGAGCATCTACCGGTCATTCCGTATGCCGGGATCGTCGCCACAAGCCTATGTGAACATTCCCTATTTCGCCTCCAACCGGGGGTTGCGTCAGGAGATCTCGGGCTTCCTCGTCGCATTGATCAACCTGAACACCTTCGTATTCCTCATCTCAGGTGTCATCTCGGTGTTGATCACCAGTCGCATCACTCGGTCTCTCACCTCGATCGGCAAGAGGATGGAGGAGCTCAGCCTGCTCGGCCAGAACGAGGAGATCCGATGGGACAGGAAAGACGAGATTGGCGTGCTGGTAAGGCAGTACAACCAGATGGTCCACAAGCTGAAGGCCAGTGCCGAAGCCCTGGCCACGCAGGAGCGGGAGGGTGCATGGCGCGAGATGGCGCAGCAGGTGGCGCACGAGATCAAGAATCCTCTTACGCCGATGAAGCTGAGTATCCAGCGGTTGCAACTGGCCATCGATAGGAACGAGCCCAATTTCCGTGACATGTCTGTGAAGATGGCCGCCACCCTAATAGAGCACATCGAGCACCTTTCGCATATTGCAGGGGACTTCTCGGAGTTCGCGAACATTGGGCACTCCGAGAACACGCATTTCGACCTCAGGGGCGTCATCTCCTCGGTGGCTGTACTGCACGGCATGACCGTAGGTGCCGAGGTCAGCTGCGACCTGCCGACGGAGCCTATTCTGCTTTTCGCCGACCGGACACAGATGAACCGGCTCTTCACGAACCTTGTCAGAAACGCATTGGAGGCCGTGCCCAGGGATCGGAAGGCCTTCATCCGGTTGAAGGCGGTGCTACACGGAGC
>RGVM01000209.1 GCA_010027295.1 Chitinophagia bacterium | reverse complement strand
GAAGATTGCAGCAGGTAATTATGGGGGATTCGGGTTTGGAGCATTCTGGGGACAATGCCACAAGATGCTCTTGGCCGGATGCCCTTTCTTACTAGGACCTTACATCTTCTTGGCGTCTTCAAGGAACTTGGCGAGTCCGATATCGGTGAGCGGATGCTTGAGCAGCCCGAGTATCGAGTCGAGCGGGCAGGTGCAGACATGTGCGCCCGCCTCGGCGGCTTTCACGATGTGCAGGGCTGACCGGATGGAGGCCGCGAGGATCTCCGTGCGGAATTCCTGGATGTTGTAGATATGGGCTATCTGAGAGATGAGCTCCATCCCGTCCCAGTTGCCATCGTCGATGCGACCGATGAAGGGCGACACGTAGGAGGCGCCTGCTTTGGCGGCGAGGATGGCCTGGCCGGCGGAGAAGACGAGCGTGCAGTTGGTGCGTATGCCGTTGTTAGTGAACCAGCGGATGGCCTTGACGCCTTCGCGGATCATCGGCACTTTGACGACGATGTTGGGATGGATGGCGGCCAGTCTCTTCCCCTCGGCAACCATGCCGTCGAAATCGGTCGAGAGAACTTCGGCGCTCACATCCCCGTCCACCATCTCGCAGATGTCGAGGTAGTGCTTCTCGATGGCCTCCTTCCCCCGGATGCCTTCCTTGGCCATCAGGGAGGGGTTGGTGGTCACGCCGTCGAGGATGCCGAGTTGGTTGGCCTCCCGTATCTGGGCGAGGTTCGCGGTGTCGATGAAGAATTTCATGGCTGATGCGATTGTCTGGCTATCGGATGGCCGCTGGGGCGTTGGTGGCAAAGAAAACGGCAGGTGATTTACATCGCACCGCTCAACCGCCTACCCTTGCTGCCTTCCGGCCCTGGGGGAGTTCAGCAGGAGCTGGTCGTGTAAGACCTGCCGCTCGCAAAGGTAGGGGGAATCGCTCAAGCCGAGCACCCCCTGTCCGGATTTTTCCATCCGCCTTGGACGGGTCACTCCGCCCAGCTCATGGAATAGTCGGTCTTCTCTATGACCAGTGCCTGCCGGGTGACCTTGAGGGGGTGGAAGGTATCAACCATGACGGCCAGCTCCCCCGTCTCCCGTTTGCCGATGCTCTTCTCGACGGCGCCGGGATGGGGGCCGTGGGGAATGCCGGCCGGATGGAGGGTGATCATCCCCCGGGTGACGTTCTTGCGGCTCATGAAGTCGCCGTCGACGTAGTAGAGGAGTTCGTCGCTGTCGATGTTGCTGTGGTTGTACGGGGCGGGGATGGCCTGCGGGTGGTAGTCGTAGAGCCTGGGCACGAAGGAGCATACGACGAAGTTGCGCGCCTCGAAGGTCTGATGGACGGGCGGTGGCTGGTGGACACGCCCGGTGATGGGCTCGAAGTCGTGGATGCTGAGGGCGAAGGGATAGCAGCAGCCGTCCCATCCTACGACGTCGAAGGGATGGTGGGCGTAGTGGATGCCGTATAGCATGTCCTGCTTCTTGGTGCGGATGAGGAAGTCTCCGGGCTCGTCGTGCGTCTGCAGGCGGGAGGGCGGACGGATGTCGCGTTCGCAATACGGCGAGTGCTCCAGCAGCTGCCCGTGGCGGCTGAGGTAGCGTTTGGGGAAGCGTATGGGGCTCTTCGACTCGACGATGAACAGCCGGTTCCCGGTGCCGTCGAAACGCATGCGGTGGATCGTACCCCGGGGAATCACGAGGTAGTCGCCGTAGGCGAAGTCGATGTCTCCGTACTGCGTCTCAAGGGTGCCCGACCCTTCGTGGACAAAGACAAGCTCGTCGGCGTCGGCGTTCTTGTAGAAATAATCCGACATGCCCTCCTGCGGTGCCGCGAGGGAGATGCGGCAGTCGGCGTTGACAAGCACCGGAATGCGGCTGACGAGATAGTCCTTCGCCGGGAGGATGTGGAATCCCTCGAAGCAACGATGGCGGAGCATGGCCTCCTCGGCCACCTCGGGGGCGACGGACACCTGCGGCTCGGTACGGATGATGCGCGTGGGCGGATGGCAGTGGTAGAGCAGCGAGTAGTCGTCGGAGAAGCCTTCCGTGGAGAACAGCTGTTCGGAGTACAGGGTGCCGTCGGGCTTGCGGAACTGGGTGTGGCGCTTATGCGGTATCTCACCCAGGCGATGGTATTGTGGCATGGGATGGGTTTTTGGATCAAACGAGGGGGGATAGGAAACGGGGAATGCCGGCGGGCCGGACGATGAATGCACGGACCTCAGGGAGCCAGCTCGAGCGTGGTCAGCAGGAAGACGTACTTCCAGCGGCGCTTGTCAATCCAGTAGGTGAAGTTCCGGAAGAACGGCATGGGCTGCTACTTGATGCAAAGATAACTCCGGGAGCCACGCGAGAGGCAGGGCGATTCCTTCGGATTACGGGGATTTCGGTATCTTGATTGAAACTGACTGCCATGGTTCGATCGACGTTGACGGCCATCCTGGCCCTTTTTGCGCTGGCCATGCAGGCCCAGCGGAGTCCTCTCGCCACACCGGAGACCTTCCTTTCGTTGGGTGGCACGCAGGAACTGAAAGTGACCGTCCCGGCGAATGAGCGCTGGAAGGTGCTGAACCGAACGCCTATCAGCACCTCGGATACGAGGCCGCCTTTCTTCACCTTCGGAGAGGTGACGTCCGGTAAGGGCAACGGGGCCGTAAAAGTCACCGTACCCCCCAACACCGAGGCGGAAGGCCGCGTCGGCCAGATCAGCATCGAAGTCACCTGGCCTGCGGACGCCAACGGCAACTTCGTCACAGGCACGACGAGCGTCCCCATCAAGCAGCTGGCCTTCGCGGCCTCGCCGATGTCGCTGAACTTCCAGGCGGGTGGCGGCACGCAGACCGTCACGCTGACGGCGGACTCCGACTGGCAGGTGACGGACGCGACGAACTACCTCACCGTGACACCCCGGTCGGGCAGTGCCGGAGTCAACCTCTCCATCACCTGTCCCCCCTTCCCGAGCGGTCTGCCCGTGCGCTTCCGTGCCGCCTCAGTGACGCTGAGCAACGGACCCGTGAGACGGACCATCGCCATCAGTCAGTCGAGGTAGAGGCAAGCTTCCGCACCTTGGCTCGTATCGGTCTCATATCCGACACCCACGGCTTCCTGGACGATGGCATCCTCGGGCATCTGGCATCCTGCGACGAGATATGGCATGCGGGCGACATCGGCGACACCTCCGTTTCGGACCGGCTTTCAGCCTTCAGGCTGCTCCGGGCGGTGCACGGCAACATCGATGGACAGGTCCTGCGGGTAAGGTTCCCCGAAAAGCTGCATTGGACCTGCGAGGGGATGCCGGTACTGATGATGCACATCGGCGGACACCCGGGGCGCTATACGCCGGATGCCCTGGCGGAATTGCGGAACACCCGGCCGCGGCTCTTCATCACAGGGCATTCGCACATCCTCAAGGTGGCAAGGGACGCTGCGCTCGGTTGCCTGCATATCAACCCCGGCGCGGCCGGACTGCAGGGCTGGCACAGGGTCCGGACACTGATGCGGTTCACCATCGAGGCCGGCGAACTTCGCGATATGGAGGTCGTTGAGCTGATGCCCCGAAGGCCCGGGAAAACGATTTCAAAATAAGAAGGCAAGATGAACATTGACTGGCAGCCGAGCGGACTCAGCGACGGGAATGTCCGGCTGGAACCCCTCCGCGAGGAACATTTCGTAGAACTCTACGCAGTGGCGTCGGACCCTCTGGTCTGGGAGCAGCACCCCAACCCCGACAGGTACCGAAGGGAGGTCTTCCGCACCTTCTTCGACGGGGCCATGGCCTCCGGGGGGGCTTTCCTCATCCGGGCTGTTGACGACGGCAGGGCCATCGGCAGCAGCCGCTTCTACGAGCACGACCCCGTGGCGGGCGAGGTGAAGGTCGGGTACACCTTCTTCGCGCGCGAATGCTGGGGCCGGGGCGTCAACCCGGCGGTGAAGCGGCTCATGCTGGCCTACGCCTTCCGGCATGTCGAGCGCGTTGTCTTCCATGTCGGGGCGGCGAACATCCGGTCGCAGAAGGCGATGGAAGGCATCGGTGCGGTGAAGGTCGGCGAGGTCGACGTGGCATATCACGGGGAAGCCGTGAAGAAGAACTTCGTCTACGAGCTGCGGTCCGGCCGGGAAAGCGAGGACACTCCTTCTGCCGAAACCTGAAATGGACTATCTTGACGGGCCAAGCGGGCTCCATGAACAGGTGTATCATCTTCCTGATCGTCATTTCCATTTTCTCTTCGGGCTGCAGGCGTCGGGATGCCTTGCTCACGGAGGCCGAAGTGCTGGCGGTGATCGCCCGTTTCGACAAAGGATGGGAGAACAAGGATTCGGCGCTCGTGGATTCCGTGCTCTCACCGCACTACCTCTACTTCACACAGTCGGGGCATACGTTCGACAGGGAGAGCCTGCTGGCCACCGCCGCCTCCGACGTGTACACCCTGCAGAGCATGGAGAGGGAGGCGTTCACCATGCAGCTTGAAGGCAACACGGCCGTCGTCAACACCGTGTGGAAGGGCAAGGGCCACTACCACGGACAGCCCTTCAACGACCGGCAGCGATGCAGCATCACCATCGTCAAGCACCAGGGCAGGGTGCGTATCCTGTCCGAGCACTGCACTCCAATCAAATGAATACGCCGCTACGCCGACGGTCGGCAGATGTCCGAGGTTCCCGATCGATCAGACCATTCCTCTTCGTGTTTTCGGTACTCGTGATCTGCCATCTCCCCCACGTCTTGCGTGCTCAGACGATCGCAAGGGCCCAGCTCACCGGCAAACTGGTCGACTCTGCCAGCGGACTGCCCATCCAGGGGGCGACGGTGCAGGTGCTGAAGGCTGTCAGGAATCAGCCCGCCGGAGGTACGGTGACTACGGAATCGGGCGGCTTCTCGGTGGAGGTGGAGCCGGGCACCTACCTGCTCGCCGTGGAACATGTCGGATACAAGCCGTATCGGTCTGCCACGCTCCGGCTCTCGCCGGGAAAGACCTCTGACCTTGGAAGCATCCCCATGTCGACCACCGCCGCGCAGCTCGATGAGGTGGTGGTGCGTGCCGAGAAGAGCTCCATGCAACTCGCCCTCGACAAGCGCATCTTCAACGTCGGGAAAGACCTCGCGAACTCGGGGGGAAACGCCTCAGACATCCTCATGAACATCCCCTCCGTCTCCGTGGACCCCGAGGGCACGGTCCGGCTGCGGGGCAGCGACAACGTCAGGATCCTCATCGACGGGAAGCCCTCCGGACTCGTCAGCATCAAGGGCGGGAGCGGACTCGCCAACCTCCAGGCCAGCATGGTGGAGCGGGTGGAAGTGATCACCAACCCATCGGCCCGCTACGAGGCGGAGGGCAACGCCGGCGTCATCAACATCGTGCTGCGGAAGGACCGGCGACAGGGCTTCAACGGCTCCGTCGAACTCATCACCGGCCAGCGCACTGCGCTGTCATCCCTTCCGTGGGTTGGGCATCACAGTCCGCGATGGGAACCTGAGCCGTTGCGTTGGCTTGGTGTGACAGCCGGGCTGAAGGCCATGAGTTGGGCTGATTC
>RGVM01000208.1 GCA_010027295.1 Chitinophagia bacterium | reverse complement strand
AACGAAACGGCAGCCGCTGTCATCCAACATGTAGCGTATCCTCTCAGCAGGCAGTTCGGGATCGATGGGCACCACGGAGGCTCCCGCCTTCCAACACGCAAATAGCAGAACGATATGCCGGATGCCGGAAGAAAGGAGAAGGGCGACAACATCACCTGCCACAATGCCATCCTCCCTTGACAGCCAGGTAGCCCAAGCGTCGATCAATGCACGGACCTCAGCATACGTCATTCTTGTCAGGGCGTGCTCGATTGCGATTGCGTCGGGTCGGCCCTCCATCACTGTGTCGAAAAGCCGATCGATCAGCGGCCGATCGGGAAGGACCTGTCGCGTGCCTATCCCCAACGCGATCAACCGCTCCCTTTCACCAGGCATCAGCATGGATAACGCCCCCAATGGGGAGGACGCATCCCGCCTGACAAGTTCCAGCATGCCCATGTATCTATCCAGCATGGAGGACATGCGTCGTTCATCGAAACGCGATGCATCGTAATGCATACGAACACGCCATGCGTCGCGACTTATGTCAACAACCACGACCAGGTCGTCGCCTGCATATTTCGGGATAGAATGCCCGGCAGACACCAGCCTGTCCTGGAATGCGCTCCCCCCTTCCGCTCCGATGCATGTGAACAGGATTTGAACGATTGATCGGAATGGATTCGCGCCATCCCGGGACGCCAGGAGCGATATGTCGGAATACGGTAGCGAGGCGTGCTCCAGTATTGACTCCATCTCCCGCTTCAAACGCTGGCAATGCTCACGAAAATCAACCTTCAGGTCTACTTCCATGCGGACCGGCACGATGTTGAGGAACAAGCCCAACACATCCTGCCATTCCGGCCTTCGGCGGTCAGAGACGGGAGTCCCGACCAATATGTCCGAGCCTCCGGTAAGTCTAGCAAGCAGTACCTGCCAGGCGCCCAGGAGCACGACGAAAAGACTGACACTCTCTGCCCGGGCGAAGTCGCCCAGGTCACGGCACCATGACAGGTCCATGGAGCGCTCCACCTCATGCTGCCTTCCGGGCTCAGGGTCGGCGACGATATGGTCCGGCGTCAATCGAACCATGTCTTCCCACCCTCGCAACCGCTCCCGCCAGTAGGCATCCAGCCGCGGGCGCAGTGCTCCCTCCAGCATCTTCCGCTGCCATCTTGAATAGTCGCCATACACGAAACCCGCCACCGGCAGTTCTTGCTCTCCGCATTCTCCCAGCAGCAAACTCCAGAACTCCCCTAAGAACATTCCCATTGACCACTCGTCAATCACTGAATGGTGGAACACCAGATACAGATAGGACACCTCTGACCCTTGCAGCCAGCAGGCCCGCCACAAGGGCCCCGACGACAGGTCGAACAAACGACCCCACTCCTCTGACAGCAACGCCGCCTGCTCCCCGACTCCTGTCTGCACTTCCCTCCATTCCATCCGCCACTCCCCCACCGGCACTTCCTTCTGCCAGAATGAACCACCCTCCTCCCACAACCGCACACGGAGTACCCCGTGACGCCGTGCCAGCCCTTCCAAGACTCCGTACGCCTGTGGCGCACTGACGCCTTCCGGCATACGAAGCAGCCGCGCCACATGATAGGCCGATGGATTCGCCATCATCCGCTGCAGCATCCACAATCTCCGCTGAGCCCCACTCATGGGTACCGGCTCGCCGGGAACATATGCCGGGATTTCAGGCAGAGACAAAGCCAGTGTGGTGCTTCCACAGCCAGCATCTATGCGGGCAGCCAGATCTTTAAGCAAAGTGTATTTATAAATATCCGGCAACGGCACAACGACGCCGAATGCCTTGTGGATGACCCCCGAAAGCCGTATCGCCATCAATGAGTACCCACCGAGCCGGAAAAAGTCCGCGTCGCGACTCATGACTTCCACGCCCAGCAGCACAGACCAGAGGTCGGCAAGCCTTTGCTCCGTCTCTGTGATGAGCGGCTCGACTGCGTCTCCATCAACCGCCTTCACTGCCATCGCCCTCAGGGCAAAATGATCCGTCTTGCCGTGGGGTGTCACCGGGATCGTCTCGATCACATGGATCCGGAACGGAACCATGTAACGCGGCAGGATTTCCACGAGGGATGAAAAAATGGAGGACTCATTTTGATCGAACCCTTTATGCAATGTAACCCACGCCCTCAGCCGGTTTGAACCCTCTCCGTCCGGCTCTGCCATGACAACGGCTTCCCGCACACCCACACAGCGGAGCAAGGCCGCCGTCACTTCACCGGGCTCGACACGAATACCCCGCACCTTCAACTGCTCGTCCATACGCCCCATGAACAACAGGTTGCCATCGGGCAGGAACTGAGCCAGATCGCCCGTACGATAGTACCTCCTGCCAGAGCCGGGTTCGATGGGATCCTCCACGAACCGCTTCCGCGTCTCTTCTTCGTTGTTGATGTAGCCCCTCCCTGTCTGCGCACCGCCAATCCACAATTCTCCTGGCATGCCCGGAGGCAAGGGACGGCCCTCATGGTTCATTATGAGGACATCCACATTGGCGTTCGGACGGCCGATCGGAGGCTTCGTGTGACCATTTCCGCCATGACATTTCCATAGTGTCACCGCCACGGCCGTCTCGGCAGGACCGTAGCTCTGCCATAGGACCGCATCGAGTGTGGTCAGGCAGCGGCGCATGAGGTCGTCGGGAAGCGACTCCCCGCCGCAGCGAATCATTCTGAGAATGCCGTTGACACGCTGGACGTCGGGAACCTCGAGGAAGGCCCGCAGCACGGCCGGCACGAAGTGCAGGTATGTCACTCGGTGACGCTCGACGAGGTCTGCCACACGAGTCAAATCCATGGGCCCGAAGGGGTCGCCCAGCACCACGGCGCCACCCGTCATCAGCGGAAGGAGCAGCTCGGTGAGGCAGACGTCGAAGCTGAGCGGGGATTTCAGTAGCGTCCTGTCATCCGTCCCGAAGGCGAGTGCATCACGCGTGAACAGCAACCGGTTCAGGATATTTCGATGCTCCACCATCGCCCCCTTGGGGACTCCGGTGGAACCGGATGTGAATACGACATAGGCGAGCGAGGAAGGATCGTCCCCGGCAGCTGTATCAGGGTATGCCGGATAGTGGACTTCCAGCACCGACCGGATGGATATCGTCTTGTCGGAGAAAGCCGGGATCTCGGGCACACCGTCGCCCGTGAGCACGGTTTGTACATCCGCCTGTCGGAGCATCGAAAGGGATCGTGCGGCCGGCATGCCGGGCTCCAGGAGCAGGAAGGCGCCTCCCGCCTCCGCGACACCCAGGATGGCTGCAAGCAGGTCTGGCGTGCGCCCGGCATGGATGGCGGCCACCCGGTCTCGCCCCATGCCGCGAGCACGCAGGCAGGACGCGATGCGGGACGCCCTCTGGCCGAGTTCGGCATAGGTTGTCATGTTGCCGTCGGCCGCTACGATGGCTGGCCTGTCAGGGTATGCGTCCGTCATGCGACGGAACATGCCATGGAGGGTGGTGTCGGGATATGTCACCCGGTCGCGGATGCCGGACAGACGCCGGACCTCCTTCATCTCACCGGGCAGGAGAAGCTCGACCTCTCGAAGGGGGCGGCCGGGATGTGCAAGCATTTGCCTGGCGACAGACTCGTAACGCATCAGCAGTCCCCGCATCGTCTCCATTCGATATCGCGCAGCGTCGTAGTGCAGGCGTATGGCCGAGTCGGCCCCGTTCTCATCCACGATAAAAGTCAGGTCCCGGCGCGCGAAAGGCTTTGTCGGATCCTCGTCCTCAATTATCCTTTCTTCCGCCGGAGCAGATCCGTTCCGGTGCACGAACATGGACTGCAACTGCTTCCTTGAGACGGCAAAGCCGCCCTCCCCATCTTTCGGGAACATATCCTCGAAGGGCAGAGCGGAATGGGCAAGGTCCTGCTCCAATGAATCCTTTACAGACCGGGCAAGGGAACGGAAAGACATGTCCCCATCCATGCGGGACCTGACGGGCAGGGTATTGAGGAACATGCCCAGCAACTCCTGCCAGTCGGCCCCCCGGTCCGAGATGGGGGTGGTGACCAAGACATCCTCGCCGCCTGTGATGCGGGAGAAGAGTACCTGCCACAGCGTGAGCCAGACGACGAAGGGACTGAGCGCCTCCTCCTGTGCGAAATCGGCCACGGCCTTTCTGAAGGGTATGGACAGATCCCTGGCGACACTGCCCTGATGTCCGGGCTCGGGGTCTGCGACGACTTGGTCCGGCGTCAGCCGTACCATATCCTCCCATCCCATCAGGCGCTCCCGCCAGTAGGCTTCCAGCCTCGGCCGTTCGCCTTCCAGCATCTGCTGCTGCCAGCGCGCATAGTCGGCATATCCGTATCCTGGCATCGTCAGATCTTCCTCCCCGCACTCCCCTCGCAGCAATCGCCAGAACTCCCTGAGGAAGATACCCATTGACCACTCGTCCGTCACGGAATGATGGAACACCAGGTAGAGCCGTGACGCCCCCGACCCGTGCAGCCAGCAGGCCCTCCACAAGGGACCCGAAGACAAATCGAAGAGCCGCTCCCTCTCCTCTGACAGGAGGGCGGCATATCCGTCATCCGACGCGTGCAGCTCACGCCAGTCCAACTGCCAGCGGCCTGCGGGTTGCTCTTCCTGCCAGAAACTCCCATCCTGCTCCCAGAGACGCGTCCGCAACACACCATGTCGGCGCGCCAACACCTCCAGGACCCGGCGCACTTCCGCTGGGCCGATGCCTTTCGGAATCCGTAACAGCCGCGTCACGTGGTAGGCCGACGGGTGGGCCATCATCCGCTGGAGCATCCACATCCGACGCTGTCCATGGCTCATCGGCGCAGGTCCTTCCTCCCCTGGAGACGTAGGCCTGATGGCCGTCGCCCCCGTTCCGGCGTCAATGCGCCGCGCCAGCGAAGACAGGCGGCCGTCCGCATACAATTCAGAGAGTGTCAACGACACTCCTTTTATTGCCCTGATTTGAGAGAGCATCCGCATCGCTGTCAGGGAGTGCCCGCCCAGTTGGAAGAAGTCTACATCGGCACCCTGCGCATTCAGTCCAAAAAGGTCCGCCCAGAGGCCCGACAGCCATCGCTCCGTGTCCGTCCGCAATGGGATCAGCAGCTCTTTCCCCGCTTCCTCCGCGATGCGGCGCAGGGCCATGCGGTCCGTCTTGCCATGCACCGTCAGCGGCCAGGATGCCGCCACATGTATTCGGAACGGAACCATGAACCCAGGTAGTCGGCGCAGCAGCGTGTTCCGAAGCTCCGCCTCCGTCAGCCCCTCGCCCGACACCCACGCCCGTAAGCGCTGGGATCCTGTACCGTCCGGCTCCGGCAGTACCATCGCCTCCTGCACACCTACGCAGGAACGTAGTGCCGCCGACACTTCCCCGGGCTCCACCCGTTGGCCCAGCACCTTCACCTGGTCGTCCATTCGGCCTAGGAACTCCAGGTTCCCGTCCGGCAGGAATCGGCCCAGGTCGCCTGTGCGGTACCATCTCCGGCCCGAACCTGCCTGCCATGGATCGGCAACGAAGCGCTCCGCCGTCGACGCC
>RGVM01000207.1 GCA_010027295.1 Chitinophagia bacterium | reverse complement strand
CAGGCACCGCACTGCCCGACGCCGCAGCCGTACTTGGTACCCGTCAACCCCAGATGGTCGCGCAGGACCCACAGCAGGGGCGTGTCCTCCGAGACGTCAACCCTGTGGGTCCTGCCGTTGACTTTCAGCGAGTATTCTGACATAATTGAAGTTTTGTCCGGAGTCCGAAAGCATTGACCTTTCTTTGCCCTCCGCTGTCCATGATGGAAGTACGCTCAAGGTACGAATTTGCCGGAAACACGGATTTCGTTAATTTGATACAAAATTGAAAGGATAATGTTGCAATCGATGCCCATCCGACTGCTGGTGACGGCAGCCCTCCTCACGGCCATAGCGTGCAAGAACCGGCAGGATGCCCACGGCGTGGGTGTCCTGATCCCCAAACCGATGGAGTCGAGTACCGGTATAGGAGCCTTCCGTCTCGATGGCAATACAACCATCCAGGTTGACACCTCCCATGACGAGGCCATGCGCCTCGCCAGTCACCTTTCCTCCGTACTCGAACCGGTAACCGGGCTCAAGATACCGGTCACGACGGCGCAAGGCGACAGCACAGGACGCATATGGCTCACCCTCGACGCGACCGATACATCGTTGGGGCAGGAAGGCTATGTGTTGCATGTGGACGAACACCAAGTACACATCAGCGCACACGAACCAGCCGGCATCTTCTACGGGATACAGACGCTCCGCCAACTCCTGCCTGCATGGATTGAGGGCACAGCACCAACCCAGATTGAGACCCGGGAGATCCAGGCGGTACATATTCGCGACAATCCCGAATACGCCTACCGCGGCTCCATGCTCGACGTGGCCCGACACTTCTTCGCTGTTGACGACGTGAAAAGGTATGTAGACCTCATCTCCACGTACAAGATGAACATCCTCCACCTGCACCTGACAGACGACCAGGGATGGCGGATAGAGATCAAATCCCGCCCCAAACTCACCGAAGTGGGGGGCTCCACTCAGGTGGGAGGTGGCAAGGGCGGCTTCTACACCCAGGAACAATATGCCGACATCGTCAGATATGCTGCCGAACGCTATGTCACCGTCATACCCGAGGTGGACATGCCCGGACATACCAACGCCGCCATCGTCTCCTACCCCTGGCTCAACTGCCGTGATACGGTCCACACGCTCTACTCGGGCACAGAAGTGGGCTTCAGCACCTTCTGCGCAAAGAACGACTCCACCTACGCACTCATCGACGACGTCGTACGCGAACTCGCAGCCCTCACCCCGGGCCCCTGGCTGCACATTGGTGGCGACGAGAGCCATGTCACCCTCCCCGAAGACTATGTCACCTTCGTGAATCGCGTACAGCCCATTGTCACCAAGTATGGCAAGAAGGTCATCGGATGGGATGAGATCGCCAATGCCGACCTCCAACCCAACACCACGGTCCAGTTCTGGGCCGACGTGCCCAACACGCAAATGGCCGTCAAAAAGGGCGCCAAGGTCATCATGTCACCCGCCAGGAAGACATACCTGGACATGCAGTACGACAGCACCACGCGCCTCGGCCTGCATTGGGCGGCGTTCATCGAGGTGGACGACGCCTACAACTGGGACCCAGCCTCCTACACCGAAGGCGTCAGCCGTCAGGATATCCTCGGCGTGGAGGCCCCGCTATGGACGGAGACCATCGTCAAAATGGATGATATCGAATACATGGTCTTCCCCAGGCTGCCCGGCATCGCAGAGATCGGCTGGACCGGCGGCGCGGGCAGGGACTGGACCGAATACCGCGAAAGACTCGCCCGACACGGCAGCCGTCTCAAGGCGATGGGTATTGACTACTACCCGTCGAAACGGGTGAACTGGAAATGACTGAAAATCATTTGGGTATAGGAATCCGACTGCACGAATAGCAGGTGCCGCTCTGCGGCGTCAGAAAATGCCTACTTCCGAAAGGGCAGGGCAGACTGGGGCTTCCGTGACACGGATGCGAATGGACCGTGTGCTGACGGGCGCTTCCAGTCGCAGGATCCGGCAGGCGCCGATGGAAGTGGCTTTTGCCACGATTTTCCACTGGCCGTCGACCCGCGCGTCGACCTCGATCGCCCCGACACGCTGGCCCAGCCGGATGTCCTCCCTCATCCTGACGAAACGGATGGTTCGGTCCTCCTTCCAGCTGAACGTGAGCTCGGGCCGGGTGACAGCGTCGTCAGTGGACCAATAGGTATTCCTGTCACCATCGACAAGCCGGGCGACCCCGAAGTGGGACTCGCTACGTCCCCGGGTGTTCGAAGCGCGCACCACGGCTTCGCGGGCAAAGTCGCGTTCGAAAGTCTTGCGGAGTTTTTCCCCGAAGCCTGCCAGGGCCTTCACATCGGCCTCATGCAATCGCCCGCGCCTGTCGGGCGCCAATCCCAGGTCCAACGCCCCTCCCCTGCCGACGCTCTTCAGGTAGATCTCGAAGAGCCGCTCCGGAGACTTGACGGTGCTATCCTCTTCCGGATGGTAGAACCAGCCCCTGCGCAGCGGGACGTCGCATTCCGCCGGTATCCAGTATTTCCCGTTGCGGGTGCCGCCCGGGTTCAACTTGTAGTCAGATTCCCCGGGGCCGGCCTTGGCCTTGCCGGGCACGGGCATCGGTGTGAAGGTCGCCCATGAGGTTTCAGCGGCCTCGCCCCGCTCATTGCCCACCCATCTCACATCCCACCCGACGTCGCTGAAGAGGCAGGCGTCGGGCTGCAGGCTCCGGGTGATGGCCCAGGTGGAATCCCAGCCATAATAGGTGGTACGGTCGATCTGCCGTTTCGTACGGGCTCCGCCGTAATATCCATCGCCGCCGTTTGCACCATCGTGCCAGGACATAAACAGCGGACCGTATCGGGTGTAAAGCTCCCGCAATTGCTCGCGGTAGATCCGTACATATTCGGGTGTGCCGTAATGAGGACTGTTGCGGTCCCAAGGGGAGCAGTACACGCCGAAGCGGAAGGACCTTTCGCGACAGGCTTCCGAGAAGGCGGCTACGACGTCGCCCTTGCCGTCCATCCAACCGCTGCGACTGATATTATAATCGGTGGTCGCCGTGGGCCAGAGCGCGAAGCCGTCGTGGTGCTTGGCAACCAGTACCAGCCCCTTGAAGCCGCCCGCCTTCGCGGCCGATACGATCTGTCCTGCGTCGAAGGCGGTGGGATGGAAGACGGTGGGGGCAGCATCCCCATACCCCCATTCTTTGTTCTCGAAGGTCGTGGGTGTGAAGTGTATCAATACATACATATCCGTCGCATGCCAAGCCAACTGCCGCGCGGAGGGAAGGGCACCATAGGGAGCAGGTGCCGGCACCTGAGAGCGGACGGCCGTAAGGCACAGCAGGAGAAACGACAGGAGCGAAATAGACTTCTTCATGCGGATCATTGAAGGGTTACCGTGTTCTGTAGGGTGCCGATGCCGTCGATGGTGATCCGCACCGTGTCGCCGGCATGCAGGGTGAAATCATCGGGCGGGACGATGCCAGTGCCGGTCATCAGGTAGCATCCGCAGGGGAAGCTCAACTCACGAAACAGCCATCTCACCAGTTCCTCGGGCCTGCGCTTCATGCGGGAAAGGACGATGGTGTCGGAGAAGACCGTCGCATCGTCGCGGCTAATAGACAATGAGATTCGTGTATCCTCTGATACCGGGGCCTCGGGCACCCAGAGGCAGGGGCCGATGGCTGCGCTGCGGTCATAGGTCTTTGCCTGCGGCAGGTAGAGGGGGTTTTCACCCTCGATGCTTCGTGAACTCATGTCATTGCCGACCGTGTAACCCTCGATGCTGCCCTCCGAACAGACGAAGAGCGTGAGTTCAGGCTCGGGAACGTTCCAGTGGGAATCGCGACGTATGCGTACCTCTCCCAGATGGCCTGTGGCCCGTGCAGAGGTGGACTTGAAAAATATCTCGGGCCTTTCGGCATGGTACACTCGGTCGTAGAAGTCGCCGCCCCCGGCATCTTTAGCCTCCGCCATCCTGGCCTCGCGGCTCCGGAGGTAGGTGACTCCCGACGCCCATATCTCCTGTCCAAGAGCCGGCGCATCGAAGGGAAGGTCTGTTCGGAAGTCGGAATCGATATCAAGACTGCCAATTTCCTGAAGGAGAAGATGGTACAGGCCGGGCCTGTTGACAAGTCCATCCCAGTCCCTGTCGGCCCGGTAAGCGATCCCTTCGTACAGGATCCAGATACGCTCGGAACGCCTATAGAGTTTCATGGGAGGAAATTAAGGAATTGAACGGGAATGGGAGCACTCGAAAGAATCAGCGTGAGGGGGATTGCACAACGGGGACCTCCGGCGGCAGCAAAAAAAAAAGCCGAAAAGTGTGATCCAAACACCCTTCGGCTTTATGATATCTTCGATCCCCGTCCTTGACCGCCACGTACCGAATCCCTCGGATTCCCTGCATATCCCGTCCCGTTCGTCCGGAGGATCCTTTCCAGTCGATCGGGTCAGCTCCTTGGTGCCCTGTACAGCAGACCCAGGGATATATACAGCACCGGTGAGATGAGGAACTCGGTGATGGTCCTGGCTGTGGAAGTGAATACGTAGGGAAGTTCCCCGGACATCTTCCGATATCCAAGTATCCCGACGACGCACCCGAACAAAAGGATATGCAGGACATGCCATGCGGCATGGACCCATTGCGCATCCAGACGTCGAAGCCTCCCACCGACCCACAGATACACTACCAACAGCAGGAACCAGAAGGGTGCTATCGCGTGATCCGACGCAATACTAGTCCAGATATGCCTGGGGAAACGGTACATGAACTGTATCAGTACGTAGGCCCCCAGCACCCAGACCGCCCCCTTCCAATACCCGCGGACAGGTCGTGCATGCTCCATGACGGTCAAAAATTCGCTCCCTTCGGTCATCCGACACCTCAGGAAAGGCATATCATACACGGCAACAGGCCACGTAGTATGATGTCAGCCGCTCCCATCGGCGCCGGTTCGGCCATCGGGAAATGTCAGAGAACAGGTACTAGTCACAGATTCATTCAGCATCGGCAGAGGCCTGACTCGCATCCGGGAGAACGGATGGATACAGGCGGGTCCGCCCACACTGAGGGAAGGAATACCCTCCTCTCCTTGTCGTCAGGCTACGGCCGAGAGTGCCTCGTCCGCATGACTCCAGGAAGGAAGCATCTGTACCCCGAGTTCGGGATTCAGAACATCCTCCATGAAATCCTCCTGCTCGTCCAGATAGGCTGGGTTTAGCCAATCCAGAAAACGAAACGTGGAAAAGAAAAGAACTCCGAGGAAAAGCAGTGGCATGAGAGAAATGGCATCCATAGTTAGAGGTTTTTTCACGGCCTTGCCGCTGGTTCAGATTGGTTTTAAGATGGATACGGACATGAATCAGAGTAAGCAGAAACTACGTAGGACGCGCGTACAAATACTCCGTAAAAATACGATTCTATTCGAATCTCCAAAATTTTTGGGATTTTTTTTGGTAATTGATTTCCACAGCAATATGTGGAAAACAAGAGCGGTTGCCCGTTACCAAATGGGCAGCCGCTCGTCTTTTCCACATATTGCTGTGGAAATCAATT
>RGVM01000206.1 GCA_010027295.1 Chitinophagia bacterium | reverse complement strand
TCATCATCGACCGCGTCCGTGGCGTCAAGAACGTATGGGTGAACCCCGTGCAGGACGAGTCGGGGGCCTACAAGGGACTGCTCGAGATCCTCGTACAGAGCCGAGACGACCTCCAGCCCGCCGACAGGCAGCAGCTCTCCGACGAGATCACCGAACTCTTCCTCAGGCACCGAAATCTGGGCTGCGACATCGGACGGATCAAGCTCCTGGAGGCCGTACCCCTGAGCGTCTCGGGGACCGTGCTCATAGACGTCGACGCCATAGGGGAGTTCGTCCTCTCCCGCATCTTCGCGGAGCTGGACGCATACGTGAACCCCGAGGTCTCCTTCAGCAACCCCTACGACCTCATCCGCGACGGCCTGCCCCCAGACGAAGTGTTCTCGGGCCCGAAGCCCTTGCACGGCCTCATCCGGAAGGAGGAGCTACTACCGAAGTCCGACTCAGTCTACGTGTCCCGGATGCGCGACATCATCAGCCGCATACCAGGCGTGAAGTCGGTGGTTGAACTACAAGTGTACCGGAAGGGACTGCCGGTGCGCGGCGACCAGATAGCCTTCTCCTCAGACGACTATCCCGTCATTGAATTCAGAAACCTGATGGAGCCCGACGGCATCGGGATCCGGCTGATCAAGAACAGCCTGCAGGTGGAGGTGGACCCCCTCACCACACAGCAGCTGCTCGATTTCGAGACGGCCTCCCGGCGGAGCCAGTATCTCGGGCGTATCCAGTACCGCAACCAGTTGCCGAAGGGACGCTTCAAGCCGGAGGAGATCCTGCGGCACTACTCGATACACAACGAGTTCCCGGCCATCTACGGATTGGGTGAGTACAGTCAGGTCCAGCAGACGGCCTCCGGAGAGCGGAGGGCCCAGTCGAAGCAGCTGCGTGCCTACCTCACCTTTTTCGAACAAATCGTCGCCAACCACCTCGCCCAGCTAGCCAACATGCGTAAGCTCCTCTCCATCGGCGAGGACAATACCACCTACTACACGCAGCTTCCCACCGACATCCCCTTCTTCGACGAACTGCTCTTCGAGGACAGGGCCGCACTCGAGACCCGGCTGCACGAGTTGGCCAACGACGGCAGCCAACGCCATAGTCGCCGCAACCGCATCCTCGACCACCTGATGGCGCGCTTCAGCGAACAGTTCGAGGCCGAGATCCTGCGCAAGAACGCCCTGCAGGACACTTCCGTGAGCCGCGACGGCGTGGAGGCCGACATCATAAGCGCCAAGATCCGTTTCCTGCGCCATGTCACGGAACTCGGCACACAGCGCAACAGGGCTTTCGACTATCGCTCATCCGAGACCTGGGATACCCAGAACGTATCCACACTCGAGAAGAAGATCGCACTGCTCCTCGACATCAGAAAGCCCGGAAGGCGGGCCCTCTCCAAAGCCCTCATGGACGCCATGGCGATGACTGCCGCAGAGGGCGGCGACGATGTGGAGTGGGTAGAGGAAACATTGTCATCCAACGGTCCCGAAACCCCGATTACCGTCATCCGGCCTGCATCCGGCACTCTCGGCGCCTCGGAGGTACGATTCCCGCAACAGGGCGTGGACTTCATCCCATACCTCTTCTCCAACATCTCAAACCCCCGCACCATCAGGGTTGTAGCCACGAGGCGCGAAGGCAAGGCACGCCACCACCTGATCATGCGCATGCCCGACAGGGCCACCGATGCGCTGCTATACGAGAACGCCGACCTCACGGAATGCCTCGTCCAGCTCGACAGGCTGCGTCAGCGGATTTCCGCCATCGACAGGGATTCCGAAGGGTTCCATATGGTGGAACATATCCTCCTGCGCCCCCTCGAGCCAGTGCTCTTCACCTTCAATATCCTCAACGATAAGGGCAACATCTACATCACCGGGTACTTCCCGGGCTCGATGGAGGCGCAGAACCTCATCGCCCAGGAGATACCACTCATCGGTAGCCGGGAGGAGACCTTTGGCATCATCGCCGATGCGGAGGATACCCGTTTCGAAGTGCTCCTCCACGACAGCAACCACCAGCCCGTGGCCCGACTCGCGGAGGACTTCCCATCCCGGGCCCAGGCCCAGCGCGCCATCACCGATGCCGTGGCCTACCTCGCCCGCATCCTGGCGCGGGAAATCCCCCTCTCCCAGGTGCTGGAAGTCACCGCCTCCGGCAACCAGCGGCTCGACATGCCCGCCGACTTCCCCTTCTCCAATACCGTCAGCTTCATCCTCCCCGACTGGCCCGTCCGTTTCCAGAATGATGAATTCCAGGCACTCTTACGCCGGCTGGTCCTGGAGAACCTGCCCGCACATTTCGACGCAAGGATTTACTGGCTCGACCCGGTCAGCCTAGCTGCCTTCGAGGACCTCTACCAACGCTGGCTCGCTGCCAAGGCAAAGCCACAGTCCATCCTCCGGGACATTGACATGCTCTCGCTCGGCATGATCCAGACACTGGCCGGCCTGAGGTCACATCCGTCGGCCACATGAGCGGCAAGCACATCATCCACCGCCAGGTATTCGCATTCGACATCCCCGACGAGCAGAGCTATCCCGGCTTCTCCCGGCGTATCTCCGAGCTGCAGTCTTCCAGCCTCTTCGAAGACCTGGACCGGCTCCTGTCGGAACTGATCCCGGAAGATCTGCACATCCGGATTGACAGGATTGAACTGGACGTTGGGGTGATCGACATCGACGAGCTGGGCGACACCCTCATCCGCCGTGTCCTTGACGAACTCCACCGACAGCTGGCCTCACAGGGTCGGTTGCCTTCCGTGGCCCGCATGCTCGATGTCGACCCCCGCACACGCGACCTGCGCCTCCTCGAGTACTTCGTCCACCACGGTCGGCTGCCCTGGTGGGCACCTTCGCAGGGTACCTCCATCCGGCAGGTGGCGGCCCGTCTGCTGCGCGGCGACCTCCGCTCTCTCCGTCCGCTCTTCGACAGCCTGCGCCACGACCCCGTGAAGATCAGACGCTGGCTCGGCCATGTAGAAACGAAAGACCTGGTGCCTCTCTGGAAGAAGGTCCATCCCACCTGGAGCACTCTCACCGACGCCGATGCACTCAGACTTGTGGAAGCCGCCATCCGGCTCTCGGCCCATGCACTGGGTAGGGAAGCCTCGCGAGATGCCATCCGCTATATCCTCCTGTCCGACCTCCTCGAGACTGAAACGACCGAAAAGGGCACGCGGATGCAAGCCCCAGACCCTCGAAATCCGCTCAGCCTCCTGCAGAAGGCCACCCCCTTCACCGGCCTCTCCGACGTTTTCCAACGCTTCCGTACCCTGCACACCAAGGAGGGACGATGGGGAAGGCCTTCGCCGGATCGCATGCCTGTCCGGACACCCGGCCCATCGCCTCAGCAGGGCCGCCCGGAAATGGGTGCAGAGCCATCTACTTCTGTGCAGTCGGGCGACACCACAGCCATCCATTCCGAGGGCATCGCCGAATTCCGGTCCTTCCTCCTCACCGGCCATTTGGAGCGATACCGGTCCCGGAGCATGCTCACGGAACTCGTACGACTCTTCAGAGGCCTTGTCATGGAAGAACTGCCTTCTCTCGAGGACGCCATCCTCGACCTTGGCAGGAGCGAGCGGGTCAGGCGCCGCATCCTCGACAACCTGTCCTCCCCCGACATCCGATTCTTCTTCGAAAGGGCCGTGCCCGACAAGAAGGAACTCCTCGACTGGGTCTCCAACGTCTATCTCGAGACGCAGCGCAAGATGAGGCCCATCAACCAGACCGATATACGCGTGAAGCGCTCGGTGGACGAGATCACCCTCGAGATATACACCTCCACCGACCTCAACGCCATCACCAACGAGGCCTTCCTCCGCATGCACCTGCGGCGCATGGGCCTGAAGCACCATATCCGCTACGAGGACCTCCTCCGGAGGATCCTCGAGTCGGTCGCCATGCCCCCGCTGCCGCTATCCTCACGGTTCATCGAACTCCTGCGCAAGATTTACGCGGAGGACATCCTCCGGGTCCCGGATACTGCCGAAGCACGCACCCGGACGGCATCCCAGGGTGTGCTGGACGAAGGAACCCTGCGCGAAGTCTATCTTTCCTCGGAGGCCCTGGCCGACCATCCGACCTTGCGCACCCATCTGCAGAGCCTGGCCCAACGGAAGGCCATACCGTACGGACGGCTAATCGCAGCTGTCGCCGCTAGCCTGGACCGCCCACCCGTTCCTGTATCGGCAGCTTTCCGGGAACGACTCCGAAAGGTCATCGCTCAAGACCAGCCTGGCTTGGCATCGCGGATGGATGAGGTGTCCGCAGGAAGTGCGGGCTCGGTGGACATGGCGGTGGAGGATGTCTTCCGATGGGCGGAAGGCAGGGGGCGAATACCCGACCTCAAGACCCTTCGAACGGAGCTACAGTCGGTGGCCAGGAAGCAGGGGATCCCTTACGGACGATTCCTCGCAGCCCTGTCCGCAAACCTGGACCGGCCCCCGCTTCCCGTTTCTACTGCGTTACTGGAACGTCTTCGAAGGGTAATCGCCCAAGACCAGCCCGGCATGGCATCGCCGATGGATGAGGTGTCCGCAGAAAGTGCGGGCTCGTTAGGCCAGGCGGTGGAAGATGTCTTCCGATGGGCGGAAGGTAGGGGACGCATCCCCGACCTCAAGACCCTGCGTGCGGAGTTGCAGGCGTTGGCCCGGGAGCAGGGGATGCCCTACGGACGGCTCCTCGCGGCGGTGGCCGCCTCCCTGGATAACCCCCCGTTCCCGGTTTCTGCAGCGTTCCTGGAACGTCTTCGAAGGATTGTCGCTCAGGATATGCCGGGCCCCGAATCCGGTTCGGAGAATGTGCCCGTAACCGGCAAGGCGTCGCTCGACCCTGCGGTGGTGGATGTCATACGCCTGGCGACGGATGACAAGGGGGGCATACCTGACCTCAATACCCTGCGTGTCCGGTTGAAGACTTACGCAGAGGCGGAGGGTATCCCATATGAGGAACTTCTCATGCGCGTGGCCTCGGTGCTGGACAGTCCGCCTCTCCCGGCGGCCGCCATCCTCGTCGACAGGCTTCGAAAGCTGACGGCGGAAAGGGCATCCTGGCGAACCGACGGGGCGTCGTCCGGTCGGTTCCTTCGGGATGGGTCGTCGGCCCTCCGTAGGACCGACCTGGCAGCCATCACCGAAGCGTCGCAACTCAGGACGATCCTGCGCCGGATCGCAGCCGGGCTGGGTCTCGGATACGAGACCCTGTTGGAACCACTGGCGGCTCGCGTCGCCGCCCGGGAGCTGCAGGTCCCGGACCGGTTCCCGGCACTGCTGCGGGACCTTCTTGCGAAGGACGCACCCGATGAGGTACCACCTCAGTCCACGTCCTCGAGGCAGTTGCCATCCGCTGCGGGTGGCGTCTCGGACGCCTTTCTCCAACAGATCCTCGCTTCCCGGGAATGGGCGGGGATCGGAGACGTCGCCTCCCTGCGAAGGCATCTGCATCAAATGGCAAGCCGGGCGTTGATTCCCTACAGGGAGCTCCTCACCGGCCTGATGGCCTATCTGTCCGAACGGCCCGCCCAGGGACCGTCTCGCGTCTTGGGACTCCT
>RGVM01000205.1 GCA_010027295.1 Chitinophagia bacterium | reverse complement strand
CTCATTGACACAGCAGACGTTTACTGCTTTGACCACCATGACATCGGACACAATGAACGTCTCATCCGAAAAGCCATGGCCGCCAATCCCTTAATTTTGAGGAAATCCGAGACCTTGACAGAGACCATCATCAGCCTCGACTCCGTGAACCCCATCGAATTCTTCGGTGTCAACAACGGGAAGCTCGACCTCCTCAAGAAGAAATTCCCGCTGCTGAAGATCCTCAGCCGCGGAACGCAGATAAAGCTCTCCGGTGCGCCCGAGCAGATAGAGTCGGCCCGGGAGAAGATAGACCTCCTGGTGCAGTACCTCGAGCGAAACGGGCATGTGAGCGAGAACTACTTCGAGCAGATACTGGGCGGCGACGATGCCGAGACGGTCGACAACTTCACCGAGCGTAACCCCCACGATGTACTGGTCTTCGGTCCCAACGGGAAGTCCGTGAGGGCCCGCACCGCCAACCAGAAGAAGATGGTCACGCTCACCGAGCGCAACGACATCATCTTCGCCATCGGTCCCGCGGGCACGGGCAAGACCTACACGGCCGTGGCCCTGGCCGTCAGGGCCCTGAAGAACAAGATGGTCAAGAAGATCATCCTCACGAGGCCGGCCGTCGAGGCGGGCGAGAGCCTGGGTTTCCTCCCGGGCGACCTCAAGGAGAAGATAGACCCCTACCTGCGCCCCCTCTATGACGCGCTCGACGACATGATCCCGGCCGACAAGCTGGGTTACTACATGAGCACCCGCGTCATCGAGATCGCACCCCTGGCCTACATGCGCGGCCGCACCCTCGACAACGCCTACATCATCCTCGACGAGGCACAGAACGCCACGGACCTCCAGCTGAAGATGTTCCTCACCCGCATCGGAGCCCATGCCAAGGCCATCATCACGGGCGACCTCAGCCAGGTGGACCTCCCCAAGAACCATCGGAGCGGACTGGAGAAGGCCATCCGCATCCTCCGCAACATAGACGGGATAGGGCATGTAGAGCTCGACGAGGAGGACGTCGTCAGGCACCGGCTCGTGAAGGCCATCATCAGGGCCTATGACCATGAACGCGAAAAACAGGAACCCCGTGCGTGACAGCATCCTCAGGACATGGATCGCGGCGGCCCTGCTGCTGTGGGGCTGTGCGGAACCCCAGGGCTTCCGGCCCCCGGAGGACGGCCTGGAGGCCGCCCGCGAGTTCATACGCGCCACCCTCGACGGCGACTATGGCAGGGCCGAGATGTACCTGGCCCGGAACGAGCAGGACCAGGAGCTCTTCGCCCGTTGGCGCGAGCACATGCGACGCCAGCCGGAGAAGGAGCGGCTCGGCCTCAAATCGTCCACCATCCTCATCGAGTCCGTCGAGACGCCCAACGACTCCACCACCGTCGTACGCTATTCCAACAGCTTCCACCGCGAGCCGACCCGTATCGTCGTCGCCCGCAGGAATGGCGTCTGGGGTGTGGAGTTCCGGGAGACGATGACGGGACGAGAAGCCTCGGGGGCTGACAGTCTCCCATGAACCCATTAGCCGGACCGAACCCCTGCATATGTGGAGAAATGCGATATGGGTGGCCATGGCATCAGGAGTGGGTGGCGCATTGCGCTACCTGGTGGGCAGGTGGCTACCAACCCCCGTGGGTAACGGATTCCCGCTCTCCACCCTGCTGGTGAACCTCTCGGGCTGCCTGCTCATCGGCATCTTCTCCGGCCTCTCCGCCCGTCAGGGCGGGCTATCCCCCCAGGCGTCGCTACTGCTCACGACGGGCTTCTGCGGCGGGTTCACAACCTTCTCGGCCTTCGCCTGGGAGAATGTCCAGATGCTGCGGTCGGGCAACCCCGCGACAGCCATCCTATACACAGGCGCCAGCCTCGCACTCGGCCTGGCAGCCGCCTGGGCAGGCATGCAGTTGTCAAGGGCATCCTGATAGCCGACGACACCCAGAACAATCCTCCATGACACCCGACAACGTACGCAAGATGAATACGGAGACCATCCTCATCGTGATCACCATCGGCCTGGCCGCCGGCATGCTGGGCGGTATGGTGGGCGTAGGCGGCGGCATCATCATGGTGCCGGCGATGGTATTCTTCCTGGCCTTCTCCCAACAAAAGGCGCAGGGCACCTCCCTGGCACTGATGCTGTTCCCCGTCGGCATCCTCGGAGTGTGGAACTACTACCGGAAGGGATTCGTCGACATGCGCGTTGCCGGACTCCTCGCCATCGGATTCATCCTCGGCAGCTACCTGGGCAGCCGATTCTCTCTGACACTCCCCCAGGCCACCCTCCGTCGCCTATTCGCCCTGGTGATGCTGGCCGTGGCGCTGCGGATGCTCATATGGGACCGGAAATGAGTAAGTCCCCCGCAGAAGGGTCCGCCCACTGACCATACCGCCTACCTGGAAGCCGACCGACAGAACAAACGGTACCGGCCCACGGAGACCCCGGTCACGATGCGGAACAGCTTGCGGAACTCCAGGAGCCCCCTGAAACCGGATTCCCTCGCGATCTCCGACTGGGACAGGCCACGACGGGCCTTGTCCTTCATAAGGTTGATGCTGTGTTCGACCCTGAGATGGTCAAGGTAGATGGTGGCCTTCACGTCCACATGCTTCATCACCGCCTCGTTCAGCTCCGCAAGGCTGACGCCGAGATGCCCAGCCATCTGTTCCACTCCGAAATCGGGATCCCGGAAAGGAGTCTCCGAAATGACCCATTCCTCCAGCAGAAACATATGCCAGGCCTTCTTGTTGAGGCTTGCCGACCCGGATGCATGGCTGCGGTCAGCAAACATGGATCGCCGATAGGTTCGGCCTTCCCTAAGGATTCGCTGATAGGACTCGAAGTTCTTGATCCTGCTCGCTGTAGTCCTGCGATTCAGCATTACGACACCCGCCAGCGCGACCAGCAGCCCGAAGAGGAGGAATCTCACAAAGACGGGATGTGCGTCCATGTAGTTGTTCAACCATCGGGGCAGCATGTCCTCATCCCGGCGGGGCGGGACATCCTTGACCACACCGGGTTCAGCCTCCTTGCCCTGTCCCTGCAGACGCTCGGTAGCCACCGGGCTCCGCCGGCCGGTATCAGAAACTGTCTGGGACGGGAGATAGGAGCACACCAGGGAGAGCAGGAGGGCCATAGCCCATGTTGCCGGATTGGAGGCAGTCTTCATAAGCGCGGGTTGAAGGGGCTAAAATATGTTTTTTACAAGCGTACCGTACAAATGGGTACAGGTCCGTACACATCGGGGAAATGCGTACTTTGACGCATGCCGAAGCCGGATGCCGGGTGGAGCGATGCGCAGTTGCTGGAGGAGTTCCACCGGACGGGAGAACGGGGGCTACTGGGTACATTACTGGAGCGGTACACGCTGCTGCTCTATGGCGTCGGCCTCAAGTACCTGAAGGATGAGGAGGAGGCGAGGGACGCCGTGCAGCAGGTATTCCTCAAGGCGCTCACCGAGCTCGAGAAATATCGCGTCGAATACCCCAAGAGCTGGCTTTACGCCATCATGCGCAACCACTGCCTGATGCGTCTGAGGGCCCGCGGCACGCCCACCGTCGGCCTCGAGGAGTCCATGGCCCCCTCCGAGGACGAAGGCGGCGGGACTGCCGAAAAACTGAGCGAGGAAGCCCGCTACCTCCAGCTGGAGGAGGCCCTGGGGATGCTGTCGCAGGAGCAGCGCCGTTGCATAACCCTGTTCTACCTCGAGCGCAAGTCGTATCAGGAGGTCTGCCGTGCAACCGGCTTCGGATTTGGAGAAGTGAAGAGCCATATCCAGAACGGGCGGAGGAACCTCCGGATCATCCTACAACGCAAATCGCGGGAAGCATGAAAGGCGATTGGGAAAAAATACTCTCCGAGCATCCGGACATTGATCCGGATCGGCTGACGGCCTACCTGGAGGGAAGGCTGGAGGGGGAGGACCGTCACCGTGTGGAGCGTCAGATGGCCGAATCGGATTTCGTCTCTGACGCCATGGAGGGGCTGGCCACCCTGCCCGACAAGGGGCGACTGCCGGGCATCGTGGCGGATTTGAACCGTGGGCTGCGCCGTCGGACAAGTGAGCGGCGAAGCCGACTCTTCCGCAACGGCATCGGCTTCCCCGCCTGGCTGGCCTATGCCACCGTGATCTTCATTTTGCTGATCCTTGCCGCCTGGCTGATCCTGCGCGCCATACCGGCAGGCACTCCTTGATTTTGGAGCGATCCACGCCTGACTGACATATCACCTGCTGAGACGCTGGATGAGTCCGCCCATGTCCGGATACTTCGCCGACAGCGTAGCACTATCCGCCATCTCGAAATCCCGGAAGTCGAAACCGGGCGCCACCGTGCAGCCGACGAGTGCGAAGCCCTCCGGGTCGCATGGTTCCGAGGCGAACCAGGCACCCGCCGGCACCGTGGCCTGGAAGGTCTCCCCCACCCCGGTACGGCTGCCGAGCCGGATCAGTCGATAGGAACCGTCCCCCTGGATGACATGGACGGCGAGGCCGCAGCTGCCCGTGTAATAATGCCAGGTCTCGTCGCTCCGGATGCGGTGGAAGGCCGAGAAATCCCCGGGGCCCAGCAGGAAGTAGATGGCGGTGGCCATGCTGCGCTCACCCAGGAAGCGTTCCGGCAGTCCCGTCACGGGTATGGTCTCGGACGACCGGTAGGTCTCCCGGTAGAAGCCGCCCTCGGGATGCGGTGTCAGGCCCAGGTCCCGCACCAGGTTCCCGGCATCCAAGCCCTCCATATCAGTCGTCATGATGAGAAGATTTTTTTGCTGGTATGTTGAAAATGTATTCCTTTACGGCCATCCAAGACCCACACGCAAGTGGGTCGATACAGGATGGACGATTGCATGTCATTTCCGTAGGAGGGCCCTGTGCCCGCCGAAACCAACTGCGAACCTGAAAGAAAGCCCGGCTGATCCCCGGGCTTTTTTGATGTCCGCGGGTCCGCCCCCCGGTTCACTGGTACTGGATATAGACGGGGCGGGGCCTGAGTTTCAGGAGCTCCGTCGGCGTGAGCAGTCGATGTGGGGGATGTTTCAAATCGTTCTTGTAGAAGAGCTTGAAGCCGGAGAACTGTACCGGTTCCCGGTAGATGAAGCCCTGGTAGGTGTCGAACTTCTTGGCGGGGGCGCCCCATCCGTCCATATCCATCACGATCTGCACTTCCGGGCGCATGACGATCTTCCGGTAGTTGGTCACCATGTTTTGTGTGAAGCGGTGCACCACGAGGATCTTGGGGGGTATGCCGTTTTCGAGTACGATCCGGGCCAGGTACTCGGTGGCGTAGTTGACATCTTCGGCGTCATAGGTGCCGATGGCCGCCCCCGGGCGCTGTCCGCCCTTCATGGAGAATTCCGGGTCGATGCCGAAGTGTACCTCGGGCATCTTGAGGAACCGCTCGAATTCGGGGAGCTCGCGCCGGAGCGTGCTGTGGCCGACCTGTATGTCGATGAACACCAGCGCTCCGATCTCGCGAGCGATGGCCAGGGCCTTCTCTATCTCCTTGTGGGGCATGCGCAGGCGGTAGCCGCTGTCGCGGCCCGGGCGCCCGGCTCTAC
>RGVM01000204.1 GCA_010027295.1 Chitinophagia bacterium | reverse complement strand
GTGGCAAAGAACAATAGCGCATCGGTAGCGCTGAGGAGGATCGCTGCGACCTTCGACCGAAGGAACGAAAGCCCTATGAGGATCCCGAAGATGCACGAGAAGGCCAGGACCGTAGGAGGTATCGAGGGTGCGTCCTCATCGGGCATCAAGGGGCGTTCCAGGATGACGGCCTTTTCAGACACGATGGTTCCGGTCGCATCGTGGGAGCTGTCGAGGGCCTTCTCCAAAAAGTCGGGCAGGAACATGGCCTGCTCGTTGGTCATCGGCCTGTCGATACGCGAGCCCAGCAGGATGTCGATACCCAGGGCCGACCAGTACTGGTGGTTCCGGTAGAGATAGGTGTGCAGTTGCTCTCGGAAGGTCGTAGTCGTGTCGTCCAGCACCCGACCGGTACGGATGGTGGAGGACTGCTGACCCAGAATCAGATCGCGGAGTCGCGTGGTGCAGTTGTCGAACAGGAAGTCATACTTGTAATATCGGTTCTCCGGCCGGAGGTTTTCTGCTAAAAAGGTCTGGATGCTGCGCTTGCGACCCTCATCGAGGCGGAGCACCTGCTCGGTGATCCGACGACCTTCGACGACGTAGGCGTATTGGAAGTAAGGGAACGCCTCCTGGTCGAGGAAGTAGAGCAGTTTGCCGCGAACGAACTTGGCGTAGAATTCGGGGTCGCTGAAGTCGAACACGCCGAAGTTGTAGACGATGTCGGTGCCCACAGCAGTATCTACGATGCGCAGTGCGCTGTGCCCGAAGGTGGAGTACAGTTCGGAGCCCGGACTGCAGGTGAGCAGGCTGACGCGCAGTCCGGAGCTGTCCGTCTGTGCGGGCGTGGACCCCGATAGGATGCTCAGTAGGAGCAGGATTGAAGCGAAACGTCGCATGCTTAAAAGTAGCAATTTCGATGTAGCCATTTCCAAAAGGAAGCGTATGGCTACGATTTGATATTTTCATCATCGCAACGGACCCCTCATGGCATATAGAACCCTCACCCGGGCGACCTCTGCCCTTTTCCTAATGTTCCTGCTTTCCGCCTGCCGGAAGTCCTCCGGAGGTTCGACGGCAGACCCCGTCACTCCTCCTCAGACCGACCCTTCGACCCTGAAGGGAACTCTTGTCTTCCAGTCGAATTTCGAGGCCGGCTGCGGCATCATTCCCTTCGGCACCCAAAATGACAGGATCACAGGTCGCGACAACAGCCTCTCATCTTTGAACGACTGGGATGCTCTCGAGAACACCCTTTTATCCACGAGGCCCTACTTCAATTATAACGGTGGTGACAGCACCATACGCAGGGCCCGGCTCACCCAGGACCCGCTGAATCCCTCGAACCGGGTGCTTCATTACCGCCTTCAGGATACATGGCTCGACGGCGGCATTTATCGCGGCAGGGTGCAGTACGAGTTCTACAACATCCGAAGCGGATTCAAGGACTACTATCAGTCTGTCCGCATGCTCCTGCCGGTGGCCGAGTTCGAGGCGTTGCGGAAATATCCGGCTTCCATCGACTGGCTTACCATCGTCGAGATATGGAACAACATCACTTGGAGCCAGACGGTGCCCAATCGTTACAGACTTACGCTCGGCATCGGGAAGCTTGTGCCCACGGAGAGCGACCTCTGCTTCATTCTCGACGCGCAGGACTGCCAGCTCTTTGCAGACGGCAGCCAGAAGTACACCACCATCTGGTCGCGTCAGGCGCCCTCCGTCAAGATACCCGTCGGCAAGTGGTTCACCATGGAGTACTGGTTCAAAGAGGGCAACCGCGACAACGGGCGGTTCCTGCTGAGCATCACGCCGGAAGGCGGAGTGCGACAGACTGTCTTCGACGTCACGCATTTCACGCACAACTCAGGGGATGCCGCCCCCGATGGCGTCACCCATTTCAACCCCATGAAGATGTACACCTCGAAGACATTGGTCGACTACCTCCATCAGCAGGGCCTTTCGCTGAACATCTACTGGGACGACTTCCGGCTATGGGCGAAATGACCCTTTCCGGCCTCAGCGGCTGTAGTTGGGCGCTTCCTTCGTGATTACGATGTCGTGGGCGTGGCTTTCCTTCATGCCGGCGTTGGTAATCCTGATGAACTTTGCCTTTTGCAGCCCCGCGAGGTCGCGCGCGCCGCAGTAGCCCATGCCAGAGCGCAGGCCGCCGGTGAACTGCGCCACGACCTCTCCCAGGTTGCCCTTGTAGGGCACCCTGCCTTCGATGCCTTCCGGCACCAGCTTCTTGGCGCCGGCCCCCGCATCCTGGAAGTACCGGTCGCTGCTACCCTGCTGCATGGCGCCGATGGAGCCCATGCCCCGGTACTGCTTGAACTTCCGACCCTCGTACAGTATCGTTTCGCCGGGGCTCTCCTCGACGCCTGCGAAGATGCTGCCCATCATGACGGCGGAGGCGCCTGCGGCGATGGCCTTGACGACGTCGCCCGTGTAGCGTATGCCGCCATCGGCGATGAGGGGGATGTTGCGCTTCCGAAGGGCGCCCGCCGCCTCCATGATGGCGGTGATCTGAGGTACGCCCGCCCCGGCCACAATGCGGGTCGTGCAAATGGAACCGGGACCGATGCCCACCTTGACAGCGTCGGCGCCTGCGTCGGCGAGGGCCTTGGCGCCTTCGGCGGTGCCGATGTTGCCGGCCACCACGGACAGGTCGGGGTGGCGCTTCTTGAGCGACTTCAGCGCCTCGATGACTCCCTTGGAATGCCCATGGGCGCTGTCGAGGCAGACGACGTCCACCCCGTGCTGCTGCAAGGCGGCCGCGCGGTCCATGAGGTCAAGCGTGATCCCCAGGGCGGCTCCGACGCGCAGCCTTCCGAGATGGTCCTTGACGGCATTGGGGAAGCTTTGCTGCTGCAGGATGTCGCGGTAGGTGATCAATCCGATCAGCCTGCCGTTGCGGCCGACGACGGGCAGCTTCTCGATCCGGTGCTTCTGCAGGATCTTCTCGGCCTTCTTGAGGTCGGTACCCTCGGGGGCCGTGATGAGGCCCTCGGAGGTCATGACCTCGCTGACCTTGCGTTTGTGGTCGGTCTGGAAGCGCAGGTCGCGGTTGGTGAGGATTCCGACCAGCTTCCCCTGTGCATTGACGATAGGTATCCCTCCGATGCGGTTCTCCCGCATCAGCAGCTGTGCATCGCCGATGGTCGCATCCTCCCGTAGAGTGACGGGGTCGATGATCAGCCAACTCTCGCTGCGTTTGACCCGACGCACCTGCTCGGCCTGCTCCTCGATACTCATATTCTTGTGCAGGATCCCGATGCCGCCTTCCCTTGCGAGCGCCATCGCCATCTGTGATTCGGTGACGGTGTCCATGGCGGCGGAGATGAACGGAATCTTGAGGGTGATATCCCTCGTGATGCGGGACGTCACGTCCACTTCCCGGGGCAGGACTTCGGAGTATGCCGGGCAGAGGAGGACATCGTCGAAAGTAAGGCCTTCGCCCAAAAAGCGATCGGTTATGTCGCCCGGAAGGGAGGTTTTTCTTGTTGCCATTGGCAAAAGTACGCAAAGCGTCCTTTTTCGAGTCATGCCTTCGAATCCTGTGGACAACCTGTGTCCGGCGACGCTTCAACCCGGCGGTACCCGATAGCGCTTGCCCGGCATCGATTCCAGCAGGCCCTTCATCTCAAGGTTGAGGATGGCGGAGGCGGCTTCCGTTCCCCGAATGCCCGCGATGCGGCAGAGCTCGTCGATATGGATGCCCTCGCGGGCCGTGATGGTCTCCAGCAAGTTCCGTTCACCCGTATCGAGGTCTTCGAACAGTCTTGTCTGTATACGCCGCGGTGGCCGGGTCCTGAGATCCCAGTTGAGCAGTCGCACCAGGTCCTCGGCACTGCCAACCAGGTGGGCACGGTGCTCGCGCAAGAGCAGATTGCAGCCCTGGCTCTTGACGTCACAGACCCTTCCCGGCAGCGCCATCACTTCCCGATGGTATCCGTTGGCGATGTCGGCGGTGATCATGCTGCCGCCCCGCTCCCCCGTCTCCACCACTACGACGACGTCGGAGAGTGCCGCGACGATGCGGTTGCGGCGGGGGAAGTTCGGGGCATCGGGCGGAGTGCCGCTCATGTATTCGCTGAGAAGCCCACCTCCCTGCATCATCTCCCTTGCGAGGCCTTGGTTGGCCGGGGGATAGACCCTGTCAAGTCCATGGGCGAGGACACCGAAAGTCTGAAGGCCGAAGGCAAGGGCCTGCTGATGGGCTGCCGTGTCGATGCCGTATGCGAGTCCGCTCACGACGACGGGGCGGTAGGCCGCCAGATCCTTCAGGAAGCCCGCCAGCCAGTCGCGACCGTAGGAGGTGGGTGTCCTCGTCCCCACGATGCCGACTGTCCGTCCGGCATTGAGCGACCCGTTGCCGCGCAGGAAGAGCAATAGCGGAGCATCCGGACAGTGCAGTAGTCGCCTGGGGTACAGCGGCTCTCCTTCCACGACGGCCTGAACGTCTTCCTTCTCCAGGAAGCGGAGTTCTGCTTCCGCTCGCGGGAAGCCTCGGAACCCCCGTATGGAGGAGACCCTGGCCGATCCGATGCCAGGGATCCTTTCGAGTTCCTGCCGTTTCGCGCGAAAGACGGCCTCCGCCGATCCCAGGTGACGGATGAGGGTGCGGGCATGCACGGTGCCGATCTGCGGCACGCAGGTCAGTGCGATCAGGTGAAGGAGCTCGTCTGCGGACATGCCGCAAACTACTTCCGGGGCGGACCTGCGACAAGTGGTTGCCACGATTTCGGCAACGTGTTTTTCCCGCCGTTTGCGGGGGGCTACTCACAGGCCGAGTACCCGGAGTTCGGTGCGTCGATTGCGGGCCCTTGCCTCAACCGAAGTGTTTGGCGTGACGGGCCGGGTGGCTCCGAAACCCTGGCAGCTGAGGCGTTCACGCGGGATGCCCTTCGATACTAGATGGTCCACGACGGAGGCGGAGCGGCGGTTCGACAGGGCTAGGTTGTCCTGCGCGGTACCGACATCATCCGTGTGTCCTTCTATCCGTACGCGCAGTGAGGGGTTCTCCGTGAGCAGCTGCACGAGTTGGTCGAGTTCGGTGGCCGAGGCCGGCGCAAGCGTGGCGGAGCCGGAGGGGAAGTACAGGTTGCGGAGCTCGACGACGGCGTCCCGTTCGATGGGCATGAGGGGGATGTCGAGCGTGTAGGGTGCGTCCGGCGTCTTCGACAGCGGAAAGGACCCTGAGTGGAACAGGTAGCCTTTTCGTCGAACATGG
The DNA here is from genome assembly GCA_010027295.1 of Chitinophagia bacterium. Taxonomy (GTDB): domain Bacteria; phylum Bacteroidota; class Bacteroidia; order Chitinophagales; family Chitinophagaceae; genus Pollutibacter. The sequence goes on along the minus strand of RGVM01000204.1, from coordinate 365 downwards.
AAGCCATAGTCGGCACCGGAGGGAAGGGTGACGAGATATCTGCCGTCTTCGTCTGTCTGAACACAGTTGAGGAGCCTGCCGTCAGAGAGGTTGGTGAGTTCGACGGCGGATGGGAGACCTTTTCCCGTCTTGTCGTCGAACACCCTGCCTTGCACCCATGTGGTAGCCCGGGGTGCTATCTCGGGCCTCATCCGGAAAGCATACAGGTCGAGACCGCCGCGGGAGTCATCCCTCTCGCTCGCAAAATAGGCCGTCAGTCCGTCGGCGGCCACGACTAGACTTCCCTCGTTGCCGATGGTATTGATCGGGTAGCCGAGGTTCCGGATGCTGTCCCATCCGACGTCGGGCAGCAGGCGGGTCACGAA
>RGVM01000203.1 GCA_010027295.1 Chitinophagia bacterium | reverse complement strand
AGATTGACATTCTCATCAGCAACCCTCCTTACGTGCTCACTGCCGACAAGTCGTCCATTCGCGACAACGTCCTGCAATACGAGCCGCACATGGCCTTGTTCGTAGAGGATGCCGACCCGCTGCGGTTCTACGATGCCATCACAGAGCTTGCCCTTCTCCGCCTTGCGTCCGGCGGCCGAATCTATTTTGAGGTCCATGAAGAGAAGGGGCCCGATGTACAGCAGCTGTTGGAGGAAAGGGGCTTCCGGGATGTCATCCTCCGCAAGGATCTTAGCGGCCGCGACCGCATGGTGCGGGCCGACCGCTCCTGACGGGATTGGTGCTTCGGGACATAGTTCGGAACTTTACCGCATGGACGTCCACGAGCGCTACATGTCGCGCTGCCTGCAACTGGCCCGCCATGCGCTGGGGCATGCGGCCCCCAATCCGATGGTGGGCGCGGTGCTCGTCCACGAAGGACGCATCATTGGTGAAGGCTGGCACAGGTACTGTGGCGGCGCACACGCAGAAGTGGAATGCCTTGGCAACGTTGCGCCCGAAGACCGCCACCTGATACCCAACGCGACTCTGTACGTCTCCCTCGAGCCCTGCGCCCACCACGGGCGCACACCACCCTGTGCAGACCGCATCTTACAGGAAGGCATCCGGCACGTGGTCGTGGCGTGCCGGGACCCTTTCCCCCTGGTCGATGGCCGCGGCATCGACCGGCTCAGGGAAGCCGGAGTGCAGGTCACCTGCGGGGTCCTGGAATCGAAGGCGAAGGCGACCAATGCCCGCTTCTTCCTTCTCAACACCGCCCCAAGGCCCTATATCATCCTGAAATGGGCGCAGTCGAGCGATGGCATGGTAGCCGGACCGGGAGGGAAGCCTCGCCGGATATCCTCCCCCTCCACCGACAGGCTCGTGCACCTGTGGCGCAGTCAGGAATCCGGTATTTTCGTCGGTAGCGGCACCGCTGGCATCGACGATCCCAGGCTCACCGCCAGGATCCCCGGCGGGCGCAACCCACTGAGGGTGGTTGTCGACAGGCACCTGAGCCTGCCCCGCTCCCTGCGGCTGTTCGACGGTGTAGCGCCCACGCTGGTCTGCAACCTCCACCGGGATGGCGAGGAAGGGAATGTGGCCTACGCACGCCTGGCCGATGCTCCCGACCTCCTGCCGGGGCTCCTGGACATCCTCCACCGACGGCAGGTACAGAGCCTCCTCGTGGAGGGAGGCGTGCAGTGGCTACAATCGTTTCTCGTCTCCGGCCTGTGGGACGAAGCGCGTGTCATCACGGCAACGCACACACGCATTCCGGGAGGCCTCCCGGCCCCGGTGGCTTCCTGGCAGGGAGGCCCTGACAGGACCCTGCGGTCGGGGGACGACCGCATCGACTTCCACACCCATCCCCGCATGTATGGATAGCCGCCCCACCGCATACATCACCATCGAAGAGGAGTCGACTGCCGAGTTCACCGACCGTGGCAGCCGTTTCCTCGCCTACGCCCTTCCGATTCCTTCCGAGGAGGCCTTCCGAGACCGGTTGCGCGGGCTCCGGAAGGACCATCCCAAGGCCGCACACCATTGCTTCGCCTGGCGGTTGGGCACGGACGGCCACCGTTTCCGGGCATCCGACGACGGTGAGCCCCCCGGTTCCGCGGGAAGGCCCATACTCGGTCAGCTCGACAGCCGCGGCGTTACCAACGCCGGCATCATCGTGGTCCGCTACTTCGGTGGAACCCTCCTCGGCGTGCCCGGCCTCATCCACGCCTATCGTAGTGCCGCAGCACTCGCCCTTCAAATTGTGCCACTCGTGGAAAAACCCATTGAGGACCTCTGGCGGCTCGACTTCGACTACACACTCGTCAACGAGGTGATGACCGTCCTCAAAAGACATGGATGCACCCTCGTTCGTCAGGAGATGCAGCTTTTCTGCCAGTTCACCGTCGGAATACCCCGACGCAGCCTGGATGCCTGCCTGCCGCAACTTCGCGGTATGTATGGAGTGGAGATGCAGCCCGCCTGAAACGGCAGCACCGGTCAAACGGCCAAAGCCCAGGTGATGATATGCCCCTGCCATACCCTGTGGCCGAGGGTGAGGGTCCCGATTCCCGGGAATGCCTTCAAGATTCGAATCTGACTCAGTTCCCGGTCCGTCTCCACCTCCTGGAAATCCAGAAACTGCCGGGTCAATGGGAACTGCATCTTGTAGAATGCCTCCTTCAGCGAAAATATGAAGGTGGCAAGCACCGTGTCGCCACGCACCCATTCGAGCTCGTAGGGCGTGAGCACCAGCGGCAGCAACGCCTCCTCCACTGCCCCCAGCCGCTCAATGTCGAGTCCTATGGATCGATAATCACGCTTCCATGCCGCCAGTGAACCCGTCAGGCCGTCCGCATGGCTGATGGAGCCTGTCACACCTTCGGGCCAGCAGGGCTCACGGCCGTCACCTACCGGAATCGGCGTGGCCTCCGAAATGCCGAGCCCACGGAGTGCCATCCTGGCACAGTACCGGCCCGTCGCGAAATCCATGACCCGCTTTTTGGCAAAGGATGCCGTGAGCTCCGCCTCCTGCGGCAACAGGGCCCCGCTCCCCATCGAGTCTTCTGTGAAGAATGCATGTGCCGACGCTATCTCGGGTGAAAAACAACTCATCGGGTTGAGAATATGTGTATAAGTATCACTGCTCGAAAGTACATCGTATTTCTACGATTTTTGAAGGGTCCGACCTCCTACTTTTACATCGCTGCACCTGAAACCCATCTATCCGACGGCGCTATTGCAAGCGTCGTCCACCCTATCCGTACTCGGGAAAATTCCAAACACTCACAGTGCTGATTCCGCCATGCGGCGGTCGGGACCGGATGTCCATTGCATCCACACATCCCGGCGTGCCTGCGCGCGCGGTACGGCAAGCCGAAGGAGGTCTTGCGCAAGTCGCTAACACTTCCGAGTGAGTCTTTGGAATAATCACAGATCAAGGATGGGAGTACCATGAATACGGATGCCAGGGAGAGTGCTGTGAAGGGGGGTGGGGCGAGACCTGATCCACATAAGGTTCCGGATGTTGCCTCGACGGAGCCTACCACGGTCGGGGATTCGACGTCATTGGCGTCATCCCATACAGGGAGAAGGGCCCTGGTAGGGGATGAGGGTGGAGGCGTTCATTCCCTGGACGGGGACGCGTCAGGTTTCCCAGCCACCCTCGGTCAGCAGGAGTTCTGGCTGGCCCACCGCTACGACCCTTCCGATGCAGCCCACCATGAGCATATATGCGCAAGGCTGGAGGGTGACCTAGACATACAAGCCCTGGAGGCGGCCATCCGGACCGTCATCGAAAGGCAAACGGCCCTTCGTACGACCTTCCTCGAGGTCGATGGCATACCCTTCCAGCGGATTGCACACGATACTGTCTTTATCCTTGGAAAACTGGATCTGGGTGCGCGGTCACCCGATCTGAAGGATATGGCCGCAAGAGAGGCGGTGGTAGATTTCCTTAGGAAGCCCTTCGATTTGGAGAGGGAGATCCCCGTCCGTGGCCTTCTGGTCATACTGTCTCCGCGAAGCCATATCCTTCTTCTTGTACTGCATCACATCCAGACTGATGGGGCATCGAATGTGCAACTGGCCGCCCAGCTGTCCCGTTGCTACCGGGAGATTCTGCTGAACGGCCATGCCGTCCTACAGTCCTATGCCCTATCAGCCCTGCGTTGGGGACTCGAGGAGCGGGACCATCTGCGCACGCCCGAGGCGGCCCGGTCGGCGGAGGCCTGGCGGAGTCTGTTGGAAGGGTATGCACCGACGATTCCCTGGCCGGTGGCATCCTCCCCGGAAAAGCAGGTGGATGTCGGCTTGCGCCCCAGACAGCTGTTCATCCCCTTTGACGACAACCTGGTATCGCTAGTGTCCTCGACTTATGGGGTGGGTTCCTCCGACTGGTATCGCTTCCTGCTGGCAACCTATGTTATCCTCCTCCACCGTGTTACCGGGGAGAGGCGGATCACCGTGGGCGTGCCCGTCCACGACCGACGTCATCCGGCAGAGAAGGAGGCCCTCGGACTGCGTATGAAGACGGTACCGCTCTGCGTCGAAGTTGACGGCCAACTCGACGTCCGATCCTTCATGTCCACCCTCGACAGCGCCCTGAGGACTGCCTTCCGGCATCTGAGGACTCCCGTAGGTCCGATTCTCAGGGAATTGAACGGCGAAAGATCCGTCAGGCCCTTCCACAGCATCTTCAACCACAAGGAGGATCCAGTCGAATTCCTCGACCTGCCCCGGGTCGTCGCGACACCTTGGGATCTTCCGCGGCAGGGTGTGAAGGCCGATATCACCCTCACGCTCCTCCGGCGCTTCCGGCCTGGCCTGAGAGGGCATCTTCCTCTCGAGTTGAACTACGACCCCTCGGTTTTCTCCGATCAGGAGATTGCTCGGATGGCGGACCGCTGGCAAATCATTCAACGGCAATGCGCATCAGATCCGACGATTGCCGTGCAGGACATTGGGATTTTGCTTCCGGATGAGGTCCAGCGTCTGCATGAGCTCTCCGGCATTGAAAACCGCATCGACTTTCCGCGAAGTCCACTGAACCGCCTTTTCCTCGACCAGGTTGCCCTCTGTCCGACGGCCACCGCCATCGTCTCGGAGGCTGGATCGACGACCTATTCAGAGCTGGAATTTCTTTCTGCGGCTGCGGCCGCATATATGCTTGGGAAGGGGCATGTCCCGGGCCAGCCCGTGGCTGTACTGGGCGGACGCTCCGAAGCGACCGTCATCGCTCTGCTGGCAGTCTTGCGCACCGGTTCGCCTTTCGTATCCATCGATGAAGAACTGCCTTCCGAACGGGTCGGTACACTCCTCCGGGCCTCGGGTGCGACCCTCTGTCTGATGGTGGGCTCGATGAGTCACCAGGAGGGATGGTCAGGTGTACGATGCATTAGCCTCCCGGAAGTGGTCGACCCTTCACTTGCCCGGGACCCTCGTATCGACCCCCCCATCGGCCCTGACGCCGGCGCCTATGTCCTTTTCACCAGCGGGTCCACGGGTACGCCCAAGGGTGCCCTCAATACGCATGGAGGCATCACGAACCGGATACATTCGATGGGTCGGCTCCTGGGCTTCGGACCTGCCGATCGTACGCTGTTCCGTTCCTCACCGGGCTTCGATGTGTTCATCCCCGAGGTCTTCCTCCCCCTGTCCACGGGCGGTGCCATTGTCCTGCCGCCGACACCGTCTGCACCTTCCCTCGAAGAGCTGCCAACCCTCATCGCCCGTCACCGGATATCATACCTGCATCTGGTGCCATCCGCCCTGCGGGCCTTCCTGGAGTCGCCCGCAAACCCGGAGGCCGATGCCGCGCTGAGGGTCCTTTGGTGCGGAGGAGAGGCCCTGACCGGTGAGCTGGCCCGGCGATTCCGGGAGCAATGGAAGGCTCGCCTTATCCACGGCTACGGGCATACCGAGACGGCCGTAGGTGTCACCTGCTACGAGGTGTTCGGGGACTGGGATGACCGCATCTCGCCCCCCGTCGGAAGGCCCCTGCCCAATGTCGCGGTCCTGGTAATGGATAGTGGCGGCCGTCCGGTGCCGCCCGGTGTGCGCGGCGAGCTGTGGGTGGGCGGCGTGCAG
>RGVM01000202.1 GCA_010027295.1 Chitinophagia bacterium | reverse complement strand
GAGGATGCCGAAGCGTACGGCATCGGCGCCGATCTCGTCGATCATGGCAAGCAGGTCGGGCGAGTTGCCGAGCTGCTTGCTCATCTTGCGGCCCTGCCTGTCGCGCACGATACCGGTGAAATACACGTCGCGGAAGGGCTTCCCGCCCATGTATTCGTAGCCGGCCATGATCATGCGGGCCACCCAGAAGAAGATGATTTCGGGCGCCGTGACGAGCGTGTTCGTGGGATAGTAATAGCGTACGTCGGCATTGCCGGGCTCGGAGAGCCCATGGAAGACCTCGAAGGGCCATAGCCAGGAGGAGAACCAGGTGTCGAGGCAGTCCTCGTCCTGACGGAACTGCGCGGGTTCCGTACCATAGGCCTCGCGGTACTTGCGCAAGGCCTCGGCCTCGTCCATGGCCACGACGAAACGTCCTTCCGTATCGTACCAGGCGGGGATTCGGTGACCCCACCAGAGCTGGCGGCTGATGCACCAGTCACGGATGTTCTCCATCCAGTGCCGGTAGAGGTTGCGGTACTTGGCAGGGTGGAAGCGGATCTCCCCGTCGGCGACGGCCTGCAGCGCAGGCTGCGAGATGCGTTTCATGTCGAGCCACCACTGCAGAGAAAGGCGCGGCTCCACCACCACGTCGGTCCGTTCCGAGAAACCCACCTGATGGGTGTAGTCCTCCACCCTCACGAGGCTGCCGGCAGCCTCCAGCTCGGGTACGATACGCTTGCGCGCCTCGAAGCGGTCGAGGCCGACGAAGAGGCCGGCGGCCTCCGCCATGGTCCCGTCGTCGTTGAGGACGTCTATCACGTCCAGCCCGTGCTGCTGTCCGAGCTGGTAGTCGTTCATGTCGTGCGCCGGCGTCACCTTGAGGGCGCCGGTGCCGAAGTCCATCGCTACGTACTCGTCGGCGATGATGGGTATACGTCGGCCGATAAGGGGTACGATGGCATGGCGGCCGACGAGATGTCGGTAGCGCTCATCCTCCGGATGCACCGCAATGGCCGTGTCGCCAAGGATCGTCTCCGGCCGTACGGTCGCGATAGTGATATGAGCCTCGCCGGAGCCGTCGGCACCCTCCACTGCATACCGCAGGTGGTAGAGCTTCGACTGCACCTCGCGGAAGATGACCTCCTCGTCGCTCAGCGCCGTCTTGGCACGGGGGTCCCAGTTGATCATGCGCTTGCCGCGGTAGATGCCACCCTTCTCGTAGAGGTCGTTGAAGACGCGGATGACGGACCGGTAATAGTCGGGGTCCATGGTGAAAGTCGTCCGGTCCCAGTCGAGGCTGCAGCCGAGCCTTCGCAGCTGGCTGAGGATGATGCCGCCATACTTCTCCTTCCACTGCCAGGCATGCCCGAGGAATTCCTCGCGGGAGAGCGAGGACTTTACGATTCCCTGCTCGCGGAGCATCTGCACCACCTTGGCCTCAGTGGCGATGGAGGCATGGTCGGTGCCCGGCACCCAGCAGGCGTTGTAGCCCTGCATGCGGGCCCTGCGCACGAGAATGTCTTGTATGGTGTTGTTGAGGCAGTGGCCCATGTGAAGGATGCCCGTCACGTTGGGCGGAGGGATCACCACGGTATAGGGCTCGCGCCCGTCAGGCTTGCTGTGGAAATGGCCGGACGATACCCAGTGTTCGTACCACCTGTGTTCGGCCTCGCGGAAATCGAAGGTCTTGCTGAGTTCCATGCGGGAGGGAGATGTAAAAGGGGATTGCAAAGGTAAGCATTGCGCCCCGTTCCGACCTGCCCGGAAGAAGTGTAGGGATCCAACAGGCCCGATGATCCTGCAACCGCATCCTGACGGAGGTCATGGGAATTCGCTCCCACAGGGGCCTATCTTGGGCATGGCCTGAAGGGCCAGACTACACCATGAAAAAACCTCATGACATTCTCCGCTACGGGATTTGGATCGACCACAAGAAGGCGGTCGTACTCTGCCTGAACGAAAAGAACGAACTCAGCAGTCTTACGCTCCGTTCAGGTCAGGGACTAAGGGAACGCTTCCCAGGGGAAGTGACCGACAAGACGGGACTCTTCCGGCACACGCTGCGGCCGGAGCGACGAATTCAGAACCGGGAGAACGACCGCAACCGTAAATTCCTCCGGGAGGTGGCCATGAGCCTCACAAGGCCGAGTGCGGTGCTGATCCTGGGGCCTGGAGACGCAAGGCACGGTTTGGAAGGGGAACTGCGCCGGCGAAAGTCTTTGAACGGGGTCTGGATCGAAAACCGGTCGGCCGACAAGATGCTCATGCCCGAGCTGAGGGCAGCTGTCAGGACGCATTATGGCCTGTGAAAACAAGGAAGCCCTTTCCGCCGCAGAGAGAAAGGGCTTCCAATAATTTGGGAGCACATCACTTGGCGAACTCCCTGCGAATGACGTTGAGCGCGCCGCCGGCCCGGAACCAGTCGATCTGCTGCTCGTTGTAAGTGTGGTTGGCCTGGATGATGTCCTGGCTGCCGTCGGAATGATGCAGCACCAGCGTCAGTTGACGACCGGGTGCAAATTCGTTGAGTCCGAGGATGTCGATGCTGTCATCCTCCTGTACCTTGTCGTAATCCGACTTGTCGGCGAAGGTCAGTGCCAGCATGCCCTGCTTCTTGAGGTTGGTCTCGTGGATGCGGGCGAAGCTGCGGACGAGGATGGCGCGCACGCCCAGGTGCCGGGGTTCCATGGCGGCATGCTCGCGGCTGGAGCCTTCGCCGTAGTTCTCGTCACCCACTACGAGTGTGCCGATGCCGGCGGCCTTGTAGGCCCTTTGAGTGGTCGGAACAGGTCCGTATTCGCCGGTCAGCTGGTTCTTGACGCTGTCGGACTTCTCATTAAACCAGTTCACGGCCCCGATTAACATGTTGTTGGAGATGTTGTCAAGGTGCCCCCTGAACTTCAGCCATGGTCCAGCCATGGAGATGTGGTCGGTCGTGCATTTGCCCTTGGCCTTGATGAGTAGACGTAGCCCCTTGATGTCGGTACCCTCCCAGGCGGGGAAAGGTGCTAGCAGTTGCAGGCGCTTGGAGTCGGATGCCACGGCTACCTGCACACCGCTCCCGTCCTCGGCAGGTGCCTGGTAGCCGGCGTCCTCCACGGCGAAGCCGCTGGGGGGGAGCTCGTAGCCATTGGGTTCGCTGAGCATGACCTCCTCACCCTTCTCGTTGAGCAGCTTATCTGTAATCGGGTTGAAGGCGATGCTGCCGGCGATGGCCATGGCCGTCACCAGTTCGGGCGATGCCACGAACGCGTGGGTCCCGGCATAGCCGTCGTTGCGCTTGGCGAAGTTGCGGTTGAAGGAGGTGATAATGGTGTTCTTCCGGTTGGGGTCGTCGATGTGGCGGGCCCACTGACCGATGCAGGGGCCGCAGGCGTTGGCCAGCACCACGCCGCCGACTTCCTCGAACTGCCGGATAAAGCCGTCGCGCTCGATGGTGTATCGTACCTGCTCGCTACCGGGCGTGATGGTGAATTCGGAATGCGCCTTCAGACCCTTTGCCACGGCATCCTTGACGATGGACGCGGAGCGACTGATATCCTCATAGGAGGAGTTGGTGCAGGAGCCGATCAGGGCGACTTCCAGCTTGGCGGGCCAGCCGTTCTTCTCGACGGCCTCGCGGATCTTGGAGACGGGTGTGGCCAGGTCCGGGGTATATGGACCGTTGATGTAGGGCTCCAGCGTGGAGAGGTCGAGTTCCAGCACCTCATCATAATATTTGGCGGGGTCGGCATAGACTTCCGCGTCGGGCCTCAGGTGTTCGCGGATGCCATCTGCCAGCTCGGCTACTTCTGCACGAGCGGTCGAGCGGAGATAGTCGGCCATCTTGCTGTCGTAGGCGAAGACGGAGCAGGTGGCTCCGATCTCTGCACCCATGTTGCAGATGGTGCCCTTGCCCGTAGCGCTGATGCTGTCGGCGCCCTCTCCGAAGTACTCGACGATGGCCCCGGTGCCACCCTTCACAGTGAGCTTGCCAGCCACCCAGAGGATCACGTCCTTGGCGGAGGTCCATCCGTTCATGCGTCCCGTCAGCTTCACGCCGATGAGCTTGGGCATTTTGAGTTCCCAGGGGAGGCCCGCCATCACGTCCACCGCGTCTGCACCGCCGACGCCCACGGCCACCATGCCCAGGCCGCCCGCATTGGGCGTGTGCGAGTCGGTGCCGATCATCATGCCGCCGGGGAACGCGTAGTTCTCGAGGACAACCTGGTGGATGATGCCGGCGCCCGGCTTCCAGAAGCCGATGCCGTACTTGTTGGAGATGGAGGCCAGGAAGTCATAGACCTCACGGTTGCTGTCGAGCGCGGTGGCGAGGTCCGTCTCGGCACCCGACTTAGCCTGGATCAGATGGTCGCAGTGCACAGTTGAGGGTACGGCCACCTTCTCCCTGCCACAGGTCATGAATTGAAGCAGCGCCATCTGGGCAGTGGCATCCTGCATCGCCACCCTGTCGGGAGCGAAGTCCACATAGTCGAAACCCCGGCGGTAGGCCGCGGCAGGGGCCGAGAGATGGCTGTACAGGATTTTCTCGGAAAGCGTGAGTGGCCTGCCGAGCAGTCGCCTGGCGGCATCCACCCGGGCGGGCATCCTCTCATAGACATTGCGGATCAGGTCCAGGTCGAATATCATATCAGTAGGGGTTTGATGGGTTTCTGACGGAACGACTAGCCATTCTGCACCGAACCATTTCAGCGGTAGGCCGTTATGCAGGATATGGTTATCCGGCCGGGCGACGCAAAAATAAGCCATTCGACATCGGCCGCCAAGACCGATGGTACGTTTCACAGCCTTTGATTATCTTAGCAAAATGGAAAAACTCCGCGATCAACTGGAATGGCAGATATTCGGCGTCTGCACAAGGATCGGGGATTATCTCGGCATCTCCACGGTGACGATCCGCAAGTATTTCATCTATCTCTCCTGCCTGACCTTCGGCTCACCCGTCATCGTCTACCTCTTCATGGCATTCTGGATGAATGTCAGGCGGTACATCCTCATCGCGAAGCGGGATCCCCTGCGCTATCTGTGACTAAGGCTCAGTATCGACCCTTCCCTTTGCGTGTTTTTGCCGTTCAGGGCTGTCGTAAGTTCGATTCCCTAGTCAAGCCGCTCTTCACGGATGGAAACGCACTCCCCATCGGTGGTTGTCACGGGTGTCGCATGTGTGGGACGCGTCCATATACGCCAACAGCGTCTATGGATGCTACAGCGCCTTCCGTATCCTGACCAGGCTTTCGAGCAACGGACGCAGTCGGTCCAGGCGGAGCATGTTGGCGCCGTCACTCTTCGCGGTGGCGGGGTCGGGGTGTGTCTCGATGAACAGCCCGTCGGCGCCCGATGCGATGGCGGCCCTGGCGATCGTGCCGATCATGCCGGGGTTCCCGCCGGTGACGCCCGAGGGCTGGTTCGGCTGCTGCAGGGAATGGGTACAGTCCATTACCACCGGCGCCCCGTGGGCCTGCATCAGCGGGATGTTGCGGAAATCGACGACAAGGTCCTGATACCCGAAGCTATTGCCTCGTTCCGTTAGCATGACTTTCCCGTTGCCGGCCAGACGTATCTTCTCGGCCGCGAAGCGCATGGCATCCCCGCTCAGGAACTGTCCCTTCTTGACATTCACGATGCGGCCCGTGGCGGCGGCGGCCTGCAGCAGGTCG
>RGVM01000201.1 GCA_010027295.1 Chitinophagia bacterium | reverse complement strand
TCGACTGGATAGACACCTTCGTACACTTCCAGCACTATCGGGGATGGAACAACAAGATGGGTGCCGCCGTCTTCCTATACCCATATCTCGGTAGGGCCTGGGCCGGGCTCTTCGGCCTGGACCTCTTCTCATTCAAGATGCTGGATGCACTGATGCTGGTAGTAATGCATGTCTCGGTGCCATTCTATCTGTGTCGCGAGGCAACCGAGCGGGACCGTCTGCTCATGGCCTCGGCCGGCATCATCATGTCTTCCGCCATAGCATTCTTCTGCGTTGGCTACGATTCGTTCTCCTGCCTGGGTGTCTCGTTCATGGTACTTGTGGCCTGGCGATATATCAGGCACGGCGGCCTGGGCACATCGCTGCTGCTGGGCTGCCTTACGGCCATCATTACGGCGGTCCGATTGCCTGGCCTCTCCATGGTGGGGGCCGTTGTGCTGCTCATGGCTTTTACGGCACCCCTTCAGGCGCGGACATGGCGGGTAGTTGCGCTGCACGTCGCCGCGTATGCCGTCTCGCTGTGTTTGGTCTACATGCTCCTGTTCAAGATGTTCGCGGTCCCTGCGGCACCAAGGCCTGTCACGGCAAGCCCGGTCGGCATATACGAGTATATCAGGCAGTGCATGTCAGAGGAGTCCTCCTCCAACCACCCGCTGTTATTGACACTGAAGAGGTATCTGCGGGATGCCGGTCTTATCTGCTACGATATGGCCGTACTCTCCGCTATCTTCGGGATCTGGTTTTTCTTCCGAGACAGGATTTCCAAGGGCAACCTGTGGGACGGTGCTATGACCATCCTCTTTGTCGTCGGGCTGTATATCGTCACGAGGCCCACCAGTGGCTGGTCCTTCCCGATGAATCTGACGATCGCCTCCTTCGGATACCTTCTTGGGGCCGGAGCTGTAGGGCTCTCCTGGAAGGGTGGTCGTCGCGACTGGGTGCTGATATCTGTGTTTCTTCTCTGCACCAGTTTCGTTCCTGTCGCAGGTTCGAACACGGGCTTGATAAAGACGTCCCTGTTGCTGACTTTCGCCGCGCCGGTTTTTTTGTACTTCTGCCTGCGGCTGACGCAGCCAAGGGTGAGCCGCTTCCTCTGTACCCTGGCTTTTGTTGCGACCTGTTTCTGTCTATTCTACAAGCTCTTCGAAGGGAAGACTCTCATGGACGGGAGGATTCAAGATATGACGGTACAGGTCGAGGACACAAGGCTGAAGGGCGTGTATACCATGCCCGTGCGCAAGGCCGCTATAGGCGAGCTAATGGGAGCCGTGGCAAGGAACAGGGCTCGCTCGGAGGACGACAGTGTCATGTACTATGGAACGGAATCATACATCTTCCGCTATCTCGACCCTGCCCCATCATTCATCAACACCAACTTTACCATGGTTTATCAATCCGCTGATGATGTGGGGAACTTCGGCAGATGGCTTGCTCGCAAGAGCCGAAGGCCCCTTGTCGTGCTCATATTCGCCTATCCGGAAATGGTCCGAAACCTTAATCCCAAAGGAATAGACAGTCATCTGCGGGAACGCGGATATTCGCTGACGGAAACGGGCAGTTTCTTCAAGGTCTACGCACCCAGCGAAACCCGATAATCCGACTGTGGCTTACTCTGTCATGCGATCAGCCGGGCAGGGGTATCTGCAGCTGAGCAACGCCATGTATCTCCTCCGGGTGATCCCCCCTCAACGGGGTGCTATCGGCAGTCGTACCATGGAAGGATAGGCCTTTGAGTGGTGGATGGCATTCCTGACAGCGATGCCCTTCGATTCGTCGTAGTTGCTTCCGCCAGTATTTAGGTTCCGGTCGAAGCGTGGGAAGTTGCTGCTCGAGACTTCGATGCGGATGCGGTGTCCCGGTCCGAAAAAGTTGCTGGTCGCCATCGGGCTCATATTCACTTTGTAGACCTTGTCCTTTTCCATGAAGACCTCCTTTTCGTATCCCTCTCGGTAGCGCAGCCGTTGGATGGTCTCGTCGAGGTTATAGGCCTTCCCGTCGGGGTGGACGTCGATGAGTTTGAGTGTGATGTCGGTGTCGGGGCCGGTGGAGGACACGTAGAGGGTGGATTCGATGAAGCCGGTGACCTCCACGCCTTCCGTCAGCGGCTCCGAGGTGTACACGAGGATGTCGTCGCGCAGCTCCATCTGCGACTGGTCGAAGGAGCCGCCCTGGATGGCGTTGCCGGTGCAGCAGACGTTGCCGCCCAGGGAGGGGACGGGGTTCATCGGGTCATAGGTGAAGGTGTCGGGCGCGTCTTTGGCGGGCACTTTGGTGGTGAGGACGCCGTCCCCGTTGCGGGTATTGGCATGGCCGCCGCTGGAGAGCCACATGTCCTGCATGCGTGTGCCCGGCAACGGGAAGCTGTCGGCCGACTTCCATTGATTGGATCCCATCGTGTAGTACCGCACGCGTGGGTTTTTCTGCTTGAAGTCGTTGGCCGTTCCCTTGAGGTTGAGGTCGAACCACGACCATGTCAGCTCATCGTAGTTAAGCCTTGCGTCGCCCACGGACAGCTCGCCCACCTTGGTGTCGGCAGTGGCACGCTTGTAGGAGCAGTGCAGGACGGGGGCGATGACGAGGTACTGGTTGTCCGCCATCTTCCTGTCCCTGGCGCTGTTGCGCACGTGGTTGAAGAGTTCGATGTTGGGGCCCGAGGACACGTCGAACCAGGACACGAACCAGTATCCCGGCACTTCGATGGGCATGTCCTCGTGCCAGAGGCCGCCCTTGTACCAGTCGGGGTCGTTGGGTTTTCGGGCGATCATCTTCTCATACACGCCCTGCTGGCCGTCGACGTTGCGGATGATGTCGCGAACGGGCAGGTGTGTGAAGGCCTTGGCCCAGTCGACGCGCGGCATCTCGGTGGCCATATCGTAGAAACGTGAGATGCGGATGAGGTCCTGCTGCCGGATGTCCTTGGGCAGTGTGGGCCGGTAGGTGTCGTTCTGCGTGCCGTAGAGCCAGGAGGTGAACAGCATCTGCTGGGCGCCGCCACGGTACCAGTTGCCCTGTTCCTGGAAGCGGCCCACTTTGCCGACGCCTGCTCCGAAGCCCTGGGCCACGATGGCGCCGAGGGCGGGGTGTTTGCGGGCGGCTACGGCCATCTGCCATTCGGCTGTCGAGGAGCAGCCGATCAGGCCGACCTTGCCGTTGGACCAGGGCTGTGCCGCGAACCAGGAGAGGGCGTCGTCGCCGTCAGTTACAGGCGTGCCGAGGATGTCCCATTCTCCCTCCGAGAAGAAGCGTCCGCGTTCGTTCTGCACGGCGAAGGCATAGCCGCGACTCACGGCTTCGTAGGCCTCCTCGAAGCTGCGGGATGTCATCTTGCCGTCGACCCAGCTGTTGAAATTGTAAGGGGTCCGGGAGAGGATGATCGGGTGGCGGCCGTTGCCCTTGGGGCGGTAGATATCTGTCGCGAGGCGCACGCCGTCGTGCATGGGGATCATCACTTTCTGGTCGATGACTGCGATCTCGGCGAGCTTTCGGTAGATGGGCAGCGTGTCCTGGGCCCGGGTGGGCAGGGCGGCGCAGAGGAGGAGTGGGAGGAGATGGAGAACTCTCATCAGATGTTGTGTTATGTGATATGAATATACGGAAGTGGCTGCTACAAGTGTGAAAAAGGGCATTCCGGATAGGTGGATGGAGGGTGTTCTGAGTGGAGGCTTTGGATTACTTTTACCATCCATTTAGTCTTTCATGTCACCCACACGGCCACTACTTCTAATTGGTCTGGTCTTTTTTGTCGTCCTCTCGGTACGTGCACAGGCGCCGCAGAACACCGGCTTCTTTGGGAACGTCACGGCCGCTGGCGAGGTCTGTTCGCAGAACGGAAGCTTTCTGTCGGAGACCGAGGTCAATCAGCTGGTAACGGAGATGCTGGGCCGGATCGGGGCGAAGAACCGTTATGTGATCGTCGCCTGCCCGCAGCTGGAAAACTGCCAGGCCACCCTGTACCAGGGCCGCCCCTATATCCTCTACAATCCTGGCTTCCTCGGTCGTGTCAAGCGCTTGAACTTCAGTGGCAGCAGCCTGCCGCAGGTTTCGGGCAAGGACTGGGAGACACTGACCATCCTGGCGCACGAACTGGGGCATCACATCAACAACCACATCCTTAATCCGCTGCCGGATGCCACGCAGCGCGACCGCGAACTGGAGGCTGACGAGTCGGCCGGCTTCATGATCTACCTGATGGGTGGCAGCCTGGCCGAGGCGTCACATGTTTTCGCATTGGTCCCCGAGGAGGGCAACTATACGCATCCGGGACGCCAACAGCGGATGGCTTCCGTCAAAAAGGGCTGGGAGGATGCCTCGAAGAAATATCCCAGGGCCACGCCCGCCCCATCCCCCTCGCCAGTGCGCACGGTCGAACCGGCCCCGGTAAAACCTGACCCCGCACCCATTCGTACGCGCTCCGGCTGGGAACATGCGGAGGCCTTCTCCCGCGACTTGGTGAGGGTCGAGGGCGGAAGCTTCCGCATGGGGTGCACGGTCGAACAAGGGAAGGACTGCGAACCCGGCGAGAAGCCTTCCCGGATGGTCACAGTAGGCACCTTTCATATCTCCCGATATGAAGTCACACAACGGCAGTGGACCTGGGTGATGGGGTCGAATCCGAGTGCATTCCCGGGCTGCGACGACTGTCCGGTGGAAAACGTGAGCTGGATCGAAATACAGTCGTTCCTCAAGAAACTCAATGAAAAGATGGGTGGCGGATACCGGCTGCCCACCGAGGCAGAATGGGAATATGCCGCCAGAGGGGGGATGTTGTCGAAGGGCTTCAAGTATGCCGGTGGGGATGATGCCCTCTCCGTCGGATGGAACAAGGCAAACAGCGATGGAAGGCCTCATCCCGTCGGTCAGAAGCCAGCCAACGAGTTAGGGCTGCATGACATGACCGGCAATGTATGGGAATGGTGCCAGGACTGGTGGGCGCGGTATCCTACACGGCCGGAAACCGATCCCAAAGGTCCTGTCAACGGTGGAGGGCGTGTCCTCCGGGGATCCGGATGGAACCTGGACCCCGTGCATTCGCGTGTGACTGGCCGGACCCTGTACGCCGACGCATTGAGAAGCGAAAACCTAGGGTTCCGTCTCGCGTTCCAGGCCCGCTAGTCCCCACCCACCGCCGGGCCTGAGCGTTATTCTGGAAGACTCTGTATGTCATTGATTTTCCAAATGCCTTTCATGGCAATAGGTTGCTCACCGGGTCATCTGTGTTTTTTTAACTATCAACTGTCCGTACAGACGGGCAGATGATCTTCTTTTTTACGGATATATCCCCCAATCGGTGCAACTTTGCGCCCGCTGCTGCGTCATATACCTCGCGGCGGCACTCTCCTGCCGGATATCTCCTGACATGAAACTTTCTTTTTTGCCCATACTGCTGGCCGTATGGCCCGTTCTCGTCCATGCACAGGAGGGTATCCTCCGCGTGCGGGTGGCAGACGGAGCCGGCCGGACTCTTCCTTTCGCCACCGTCACCGCCTTCCGCTCCGCACGGGATAGCACGGTCCGGGTGGCCGACAGTTCGGGTATCGTTGTCATGGCCCGCAGGCTCGGCCGGGAGCTGCGGCTGCGGGCCGAGGCACTCAACCACCTCTCCGCCGAACGGCTCCTGACGGCAGCTGACACGGCCACGGT
>RGVM01000021.1 GCA_010027295.1 Chitinophagia bacterium | reverse complement strand
CAGGGCGCCGCATTGTTCAGCATCGTCCAGAGCCCGAACGACGTCTGGGGCTACGGCCGCAACTCCTACAACACCATGTGGGACAAGTATACCGACCGCTGGAGGCTGGCAGACCCGTCGCAGGACCCATATGATCCGAACTCCAAGTGGATCCCCGGCACCTTCCCCGCCCTCCGCTCCGGCTTCGGCGGTACGACCGACGGTCTGACCACCAAGTACTGGAGGGTCACCGCCAACTACCTCCGCCTCAAGAGCATGGAGTTAGGCTACACCGTGCCCGACAAGATCCTGCGCCGGGCCCGACTCTCCAACCTGCGGGTCTTCGCCAACGGCTTCAACCTGATCACCTTCGCCGACCCCCTCGCCAAGTTCCTCGATCCCGAGCGTGAGGAGGGCGCCTATGCGGCCGACCTTACCTATCCGCTCATGCGCTCCTTCAACTTCGGCATCAACCTGAACTTCTAAACGACCGCAGACATGAAAAAACTGACGATATCCCTTTCGATACTCGCCGTCGTCGCCCTGGGCTCCTGCAAGAAGTACCTGGACGTGCAGCCGCTCGACAGGGTCCCCGCCGACCAGCTGCTGCTCGACCCCAACGGTGTCAAAGTGTTGCTCGCCAACCTCTACAGCCGCATGCCCGTGGAGGACTTCAAATACAACCCGGGACAGGGCTTCAACTATCACCGCACGACCAGCCAGAGCAACTACGTGGAGCCCGGCTTCGGCACCACCTACTTCACCGATGAGGCCACCCTCTCGCAGGGCTCCGGCGTGGGACCGGTGGGAGAGGGCTACTGGGGCTACGACGGCATCCGGCAGACCAACCAGCTGCTCGAGCAGATACCTTCCGTCACGACCCTCACCGAGGCCCAGAAGACCGCCCTCAAGGGGGAGTGCCGCTTCATCCGCGCCTACATGTACTTCCAGATGGCCAAGCGCTACGGCGGCCTGCCCATCATAGAGAAGTCGCTCGTCTATGAGCCAGGCACCGACAACGCCGACCTCTTCATCCCCCGCAGCACCGAGAAGCAGACATGGGACTGGATCCTCAGCGAGCTGGAAGAGGCGTCCAAGACCATGCAGCCCTCCTACACCGCGGCCGAGGGACCCTATCGCGCCACGAAGTGGGCGGCCCTGGCCCTCAAGTCGCGCGCGGCCCTGTTCGCCGCCTCGCTGGCCAAGTACTGGAGCCGCGCCCCGCTCGTCGGCGACGCCGTCACCCAGAAGCTGGTGGGCGGATTCACGAGCTCCGACGCGGACGCCTACTACCAGCAGTGCATCGACGCTTCCACCTCGGTGATCACCAACTCGGGCAAGGCCCTCTACAGGCCCACGCCCGCCAACCGCGCCGAGGCCGTCACCAACTACCAGACCATCTTCCAGAATCCCACCGCCGCCGATGTCGAGGTCATCTTCAAGAAAGGCTATGTGGACGGGTCCACCACCTTCCTGCAAGGGCACAACAACGACCTGTACTACAACCCCTCGCAGACCAACACCGGCAATATCTACTTCGGCCGCTCCAGTCCCACCGTCGAACTGGTGGACCTCTATGAGGACTACACAGACAATGGCGTCGGTGCCAGTGTGCCCCTCGTGACGCGCACCGACGGCAACGAGAACGACTTTGTCGGCGACCCCAGGAACGTCGATGTCAACAAGCCCTTCCGGCAGTACGACAACACAACCGACATCTTCGCCAACAAGGACGCACGCATGCACGCCAGCATCATCACGCCCGGCTCGCGCTGGAAGAACGTCACCATCGTGATGCAGGGCGGCATGATCAAGCAGGACGGCTCCAAAGTGGTCTACACCAACGACTTCGCCCTCGGCAAGGACGGCAAGACCTACTGGTCGTTCGGCGCCAGCAGCAACAGCGGCTCCTCCGGCTACTCCGGCTTCTTCGGCATCGGTGGGAACTCCGCCAACAACTATCCCATCTCCGGCTTCTCCCAGAAGAAGTTCGTGCAGGAGAGCGTGACGGTGCCCGCACCCTACTTCTCCTCGACGCTCGACTTCATCGACATGCGCCTTGCCGAAATGTACCTCAACTATGCCGAGGCCGCCGTCGAGAGCGGCAAGGGCAGCACAGCCACGGCCGCCCAGTACATCAACGCCCTCCGCAGGCGTGCCGGCCACACCGACAACATCCCCGCCACCCTGGCCAACGTGCTCAAGGAGCGCAGGGTCGAACTCGCCTTCGAGTACCATCGCTACTGGGACCTTGTGCGCCGCCGCGAGATGCACACCAAGTATGTCACCGCCCGCCGGACCGTGCTCATCCCCATGATCGACCTGCGGCCCGCAACGCCCAAGTACATCTTCGTCCGCGCCAACAACTTCTACGACGAAGTGGCCGGCGGAAGGACCTTCCTGCAGCGCGACTACTACAGGCCCATCCCGGGCGTGGCCACGAACAAGCTCGTGCAGAACCCCGAATTCTAACCCGAAAAGTCGAACGTGATGAAACGCACAGCCAAACATATCCTTTCGGTCCTGGCACTGACGGCCCTGCTCGCGTCCTGCGAGAAGGACAACATGCCCGGTCCCGACGCACAGGTCTACGGCAAGATCATCGACAAGGCCAATGGTGCCCTGGTGGAGACCGAACTCGTGAACGGCGCCCGCATCGAGGCCTTCGAACTCGGCTACCCCACACAGGTGTCGCAGGTCTGGGTCATCAAGAACAACGGCGAATACCGCAACAACCTGGTGTTCTCCAACAAGTACGACTTCCAGCTGCGCAACAGCAACTTCTTCCCGCAGTCGCTGCTGGGCTACCAGATCAAGCCCGGCGAGAACCAGCTCGACTTCCAGGTGACGCCCTATCTGAGGATCAAGAATCCACAGGTCACCTATGATGCGGCCACCAAGAAGGTGAATGCCTCCTTCACCCTCGAGGGTGGCGACGCCACCGTGCGCCTCGCACAGGTCCGACTCTATGCTTTCTCCGACATCTATGTGGGGGAGAACGTGAAGTTCAACATCACCGGAACGTCGATTCAGACCTTCGCCAACGTGGCCGTACCGACCACCACGGTCACCCTTTCGATGGACATCGCAGCCAATGCGACGCTCTTCCCGGCAGGTCGCGACTATTTCTTCCGGATCGGCGCTTTGGCGAGCGTACCCAACGTGGGTACGATCCGGCACAACTTCGCACCCTATGTGAAGATCACACTCTAGTATATTCTTATTAGTGACGAATGGCCGCATCCATTTCCATCCCGTCATGATGCATTTCGGAAGGGCGCTCCTATAAGGCGCCCTTCCCTTTTCAATACATAAACCCTTCCCGACATGCGTACACTGCTTGCCATATCGCTCTTACTGTCCTGTTTTTCCGGCAGCGCACAGTCCGATGCAGAAATCCTCTCCTCGATCCAAAGGCACCAGCCCCTCAAGGGGGCGAAGATTCCCCGCGATATCTCCGCCCGCATCGGCGCGACGCATGTGGCGGGCAAATACTACTTCACCAAGGAGCCCTATCTGATCGAGGGGGCCCGCAAGATGTCGGACATGGGATATGGCGTCTTCAAGGTCTGGTTCCGCAAGAATGGCGGCGGTTATCCGTACAACTCGGAATGGAACCTGCCGAAGAACATCACGCTCAAGGAACTCGCCCAGCACCCCTACTGGGCCGCCACCTTCGAGTTCCCGTTCTCCACCTTCGCGCTGAGCGTGGACGGCCCCGGCATACGGTCGACGGACTCCTCCGCCCGCGCCGACGAGCAGGAGATCTATGAGCTGACGAAATACCTCCTCGAGCGCTATCGCGACCGCGACGTCACCTTCATCCTGCACAACTGGGAGGGCGACTGGATGCTCCGCGGCGGTACGGGCGACTATGCCCGCTGGTCGCGCAAGGCGGGTGACCTGATCCGCGCCGTCGACGGCGACCGGCGTACCGTGCTGGTACCCGCCGACTCCATGCAGCGCGTGGAGGCCATGGCCAAATGGTTCAAGGCCCGTCAGGACGGCGTCAACCGCGCGCGTGCAGAAGTGAAGCGCACCAAATGCAAAGTGTACCACGCCATCGAGTGCAACAAGGTCATGGACAGCCAGGACGGCATCCCCGGCATCGTCAACTTCGTACTGCCCCGCGTCGAGGTCGACATGGTGTCCTGGTCATGTTATGATGGCATGGACGAGTCGGGTGTCAAACTGTACAAGGGCATAGAGTACATCAAGGGATTCATCCGGCCCACGCCCTACATGAAAGGCCGGAAGGTCGTGTTCCTGGGTGAGATCGGCATCCCCGAGCAGCGCTACCAGGGACTCATGACCCGCGAGCCCGTCGTCGCCCGCTGGGATGCCTACATGGGCGTCTGCGGAGCCTTGAATGTGCCGTATATCATCCAGTGGGAGCTCTATTGCAACGAGCCCAAGAACGAGGAGCTGCGGCGTCTCAATGACACGCGCAAGACCGACGAGATGCGCGGGTTCTGGCTGATACGTCCCGACGGCACCATGAGCTGGGTGGGGGAATACTTCGCATCGCTGCTGAAGCATGCGGGCGGGAAGTTGGACTGAGGCAGGCAAGATGAGGCCATAGACGTTACATTTGAAGAGACAATCTTCTCGTAACCCCGACACACCGCCATGCCAACACAGATCCTGAGCCGGATGCTGCCACGTCCCGCCATCATCGCTGCAATGCTGGCAGCGTCTGCGACCGCCGGAGCACAGAAGGCTGCGGCCCCACAGCGTCCCAACGTCATCTTCATCCTGACGGACGATCACCGCCACGACTTTATGGGCTTCACCGGCAAAGTGCCCTGGCTGGAGACGCCCAACATGGACCGTATGGCCCGTGAGGGCGTATGGGTGCGCAACGCCACCGTCACCACCGCCCTCTGTTCGCCGTCGCGGGCCAGCCTGCTCACCGGCCAGTACGCACACACCCACACCGTCGTCGACAACTTCTCGCCGCTCCCGGCCAACCTGCGCTTCTTTCCCGAATACCTGCAGACGGCCGGTTACCGCACCGCCTTCTTCGGCAAATGGCATATGGGCAATCAGGACGACCAGCCGCAGAAGGGATTCCATCACTGGGAGAGCTTCCGGGGACAGGGCGTCTACTACAACCCCATCCTCAATATCGACGGGAAACGCGTCAAATACGGCGACAGCGCCTACATCACCGACCTGCTCACCGACCACGCCATCGACTGGATGAACGCGCAGGACCCTCAGAAGCCCTTCTTCCTCTACCTCTCCCACAAGGGCGTGCATGACAATTTCCAGCCCGCCAGAAGGCATGCCGGCCGATACAAGGGCAAGCCCATCCAATACCCATCCACCATCAACCTCACCGCAGGCCCGCGGAGCCGAATGTTCGGCGACACCCTCACCCATCCGCGCGCCATCATGGCGGCACGGGATACTCATGTCAACATCCGCGACATACCCGCCTGGGTGTGGCGGCAGCGCGACAGCTGGCACGGCGTCGACTACCTCTATGACGGCACCGTCGATTTCGACGACACCTACCGTCGCTACTGCGAGACACTGCTGGGCATCGATGACAACATAGGGAAAGTCCTGGACGCCCTCAAGGCATCCGGCAAAGACAAGAACACCGTCGTCATCTACATGGGTGACAACGGTTTCCTCTGGGGGGAGCACGGCCTGATCGACAAGCGCAACATGTACGACGAGAGCCAGAAAGTGCCCATGCTCGTACATGCCCCCGGTCGTTTCCAAGGCGGCACCGTCCTCAGCCAGGTCGTCCAGAACATAGACGTCGCCCCCACCATCCTCGACATGGCCGGGATACCCAAACCCACGCAGATGCAGGGGGAGTCGATCCAGCCGTTGCTCCGCAGCGAGCCCGTCGCCTGGCGCGACCGCGCGTTCTACGAATACTACTGGGAGTTCAGCTTCCCCCAGACGCCCACCACCTTCGGGATGCGCAAGGGCAGGTACAAGTTCATCTGGTACCACGGTATCTGGGACCTCTCCGAGTTCTTCGACCTCGAGAAGGATCCCGAGGAGAAGAACAACCTATACCGACACCCCGCCTATCAGAAGCTCATCCGCGAATACCGCGACGAGCTCTGGGACTGGCTCGAGAAGACAGGCGGCGCGCAGATACCGCTGAAACGCATCCTCGAACGGCGCGGCGACCACGGATACAAGGGGCTGAACTAGCGGGCGTCCCATCGGAGGTGAGTGCCGTCACCCACGGAGCATAACGACCATGCACACACGAACAATCATAATGGTTTGCATTGGGCTGTCTCTGTGGCAGGCCGCATCGGCTCAGACGCCGATACCCTACTGGAACCGGAACACGCAGCTGCTGCCCTGGCGCATGACACCCTCGGTGACGAGGATCACGGAGGCCGACCTCGACGGCGACGGTGACCCCGACATCCTGCGCGCCACCATCAACGACAGCATCCCCGTCATCTGGATCGATGACGACGACGACATGAAGCCCGGCGCCCGCGAAGGCGACACCGACAGCGACTGCCTGCTCATCGACCGCAACCGCGACGGCGTCTTCGCCGGTCCGCACGATTTCTCCATCGACTGGTGCGACACCGACGGCGACGGCCGGGCCGACATACAGCTCGTCGCCAACAACGCCGGCACCAAGGTGCGCAACTTCTACGACTGGAGCGCCGACTACATGTACGTCCTGGACGACGACAGGGACGGCATCCTGCATTACATCGACTGGAACCGCATGATGATGCAGGCATGGGAGCACAGCGGACATGCCAACTTCTACAAGGACTACTCCGGCAACTCCACCTTCCTGAAGATGCACGCCTCCACCTTCCGCATCGGAGACCTGCGCTACAACTGGGAAGTGCCCTTCCTCTTCTATGACGAGGACCGGGACGGCCACACAGACTGGGCCATCCGGCTGCTCGACAGCCCCGTCTTCCGCGACCCGAAGGACAGTACGCGGAACGGTTTCGACAGGGAGGACCGGGAGATCGATGTGCTCTTCACCAAACGGATCGACTACGCCGCCGTCACCTGGGACCTCGACAAGGACAACGGACCCGGCAACGAGTTCGACTACGACATGAGCCTGCTCTTCAAAGGGAAGGGCTTCCGCTACGACGATCAGCCCCATGTCTTCCGAAATTGGAGAGGCCTTCCGCAGTCCGACAGCCTGCTCTTCGACAACCGCTGGCGACGCCTCGACAAGCTCTTCTACCCCGACCGCGACACGGCCTACCCGCTCATCTTCCGAAAGGGCGAATGGAAGGAGTGCCGACTCGTCTTCGACGAGGATGACGACTGCAACCGTTGGGAGCGTGTCGAGTTCTATGATCCGCGCGACCCCTTCATCATCGGCACCGAAAAGGGCGGCCTCGACCACAACAAGCAGGCCGACGCGGCCGGCGACCGGGGCGAGTTCGACATGGACAACAGCGGCAGGGGGCAGCTCTACGTCGGCGCCTTCGACGGGCGCATCCATCTCTACGGCGCCGAGTGGGGTGCCTGGCGCATCGACCAGCTGGCCTACTCCTTCCAGGGATTCGGAGGGAACTATGAGCGATGGGGACGCGAGCGGCTGCAGCGAGAGCCATCGGCCTTCGCCACCGTCCACTACGCCGATAGCGACGGCAATGGATTCATCGACGCCATCCGGTACGACCTCGACGGCGATAAAAAATATGAGGATAGCGTCTCTTTGAAGGCACTCGGCATCGAAGACCGGCAGCCCCTATATACGACGGCTTCGAAGGGCTATGCCGACCATCGCAACCTCTTCCGCCGCGTCTCGGAGGAGATGTGGAGGAAGGCGCAGACGGCCCTGAAAGTGGCACAGCAGGAAGGGCTCGATACCTACTGGTACAACTTCTACCAGCGGCCCATGTCCATGCACCAGCGCTACGAGTACGGCTACTGGCTCGGATTCTACCTCTACCAGGACCTCCGGCACAGGGCCCGGATGCAGGGGGATGCCGGTAGGGTCAGGGATATCGAGCGGGCCTACTACGCCGGACATTGGGAATGGCTGCTGACAACCGGCAAGCCGACAGGAAAGAAATAAATATACATCATGCCTGCCATGCGGAGCCTTATCGCCCTGGTTCTTTTCACATCCCTCACCGGTACCGTGTCTGCTCAGTACCGGCAGAACTTCGGACTCGTACGCCATCAGCCGGACTCTACCCTGCCACGGGGGAAGGCGCCTTTTGACATACCCGTACGCAAGGCCAAGGCCTCCGTCTCCTCGGCACCTACGGCCATCGGCACCGGCGAATACCTGCTGAACCGAGGCTGGGAGATGGCCGACGTCCTGACGGCGCTGAAGGGCCAAGTGCTGTCGGACGGTCTCGACACGAAGGACTGGTACGACGCCACCGTGCCGGGCACCGTGCTCACGACGCTGGTCGACCAGGGCGTGTACCCCGATCCCTATATGGGGCTGAACAACATGGCCATCCCGGATACGCTCTGCCGGCAGGACTGGTGGTATCGCCTATCCTTCCACACGCCCGAGCCGACGGCAGGGAAGCACGCCTGGCTGCACTTCGACGGCATCAACTACAAGGCCATCTTCTTTCTGAACGGGAAGCTGCTCGGACAGACACAGGGTGCCTTTCGCCGCACCCGCTTCGATGTCACGCGACAACTGCGCCCAGACGGTCGCAACACACTCGTGGTTCATATCCTTCCCCCGCCCAATCCCGGCATCCCGCATGAACAGTCTTTCCTGGCCGGCATGGGTCCCAATGGCGGACAACTCGCCCTGGACGGACCCACCTTCATCTCCTCGGAGGGCTGGGACTGGGTGCCCGGCATCCGCGACCGGAATATCGGCATCTGGCAGGACGTGCGACTGCGCTACACCGACGATGTGGCCATCATCGACCCGCAGATCGTCACCGACCTCCCCCTGCCCGACACCACGAGGGCAGATATCAGTATTCGTGTCGGCCTCGAGAACCACTCCGACAGACAAGTGACGAAAACCCTGCGCGCCGCCATCGGCGATATCATGGTGGAACAGTCCGTCACACTTTCGGCAGGGGAGAAGCGCATCGTCGAACTCTCTCCGGCCGCTCACCGGGCACTGTCGGTCTCCCACCCGAAGCTTTGGTGGCCGAACGGTTACGGCGCGCAACACCTGCATCATCTTCGTTTGACCGTGACCGGTAGTGACGGTTCCGTATCCGATGTCAAGTCCGTCCGATTCGGCATCCGCGAGCTCTCCTACGAGCTGATGGTGGATGCCCCTCACCGCAAGGGATGGCGCATCCTCTACGAGCCGACAGGCATGCGCCAACAGCCGCCGCCCTTCGATAATATAAAAAGGCGAGAGTTCGAGAAACGCATCTTCATACCCTCACTGCGACCGGGCATTGATACCACAAGCTTCCAGACGCTGCCCGATGCGAACAATCCCTTCCTCGTCGTGCGGGTCAACGGACGCCGCATCTTCTGCCGCGGCGGCAACTGGGGTATGGACGACGGCATGAAGCGCGTCTCGCGCGAGCGGCTGGAGCCCTATTTCAAACTCCACCGGCACGCCAACTACAACATGATCCGCAACTGGACGGGTGAGAGTACCCAGGAGAGCTTCTACGAGCTGGCCGACGAGTATGGCATGCTCGTCTGGAACGACTTCTGGACTTCCACCGAGGGATACAACCTCAACCCGCTCGACCAGCACCTCTTCCTCGACAACACCCTCGACGCCATCCGTCGCTTCCGCAACCATCCCTCCATCGCCCTCTGGTGCCCGCGCAACGAGGGCTATGCCCCTGAAGGCATGGAGGAGCCGCTGTACCGGCAGTTGGTCGAAGAGGACGGGACGCGACACTACATCGGGAACTCGCGCGAGATCAACCTGCGTCAGAGCGGGGACTGGCACTACATCGAAGACCCCTCACTCTACTTCACCCGGTACGCCGAAGGCTTCAGCACCGAGATCGGCACGTTCTCCGCGCCGCTGGCGAGCACGATCCGAAAGTTCATGAAGCCGGAAGACCAGTGGCCCATCAACGACGTCTGGCACTACCACGACCTGCACAGCAACAACCAGAACCTGCCCGGCTACCTGAAGGCCATCGACAGTCTATACGGGAAGCCCACGGGTCTCGACGACTTCTCCCGGAAGGCGCAGCTCGTCAACTACGAGAGCCACCGCGCCATCTTCGAGGGATGGAACCACCGCATGTGGGACCGCGGCAGCGGTGTGCTGCTATGGATGACGCACCCCGCGTGGCCGAGCATGATCTGGCAGACATACACCTGGGACGGCGAGACGCACGGGTCGTATTACGGCGCAAAGAAGGCCTGCGAGCCCGTGCATGTGCAGTTGAATCGACACGACAATCGAATCGTGCTCGTGAACGCCACGCTGCAGCCCTTGCAGGCACTCCAGCTGGAATACGCCATCTATGGCGCCGATGGGCGGAGGGTCATGGCCAAAACCCTGGCAGGACTTTCCATTCCGGCGGATGACAAGGTCGTGATGGATGCGCCCGATGCCGGGACCATAGCGCTTCCATCCACCTACATGGTGCGGCTTCGGCTCATGGATGCGGGCGTCCGCCTCCTCTCCGTCAACGAGTATTGGCGCACATCGGCCGGGAACAACCATTACCGGGCCTTCAATGGTTTCGGGGAGCAGCCGATCGTCGTACGCCGCCTGCCCGCGGGTGCCGAGGGTCGGATGGCCTTCCAGCTGCAGAACGGAGGGAAGTCTCCCATTGTAGGGATCCGGCTGAACCTGGCCGATGCCACGGGCCGGACGATCCTGCCGGGCCTGTTCAGCGACGGCTATTTCACGCTCATGCCCGGTGAGAAGCGCGAGCTGACGGTCGATGTGCCGGCCGATGCGAAGGGGATGCAGGTCATCACTGAGGCCTACAACAGCGCTGCGAAGACACATCGGCTTTGATCCCGATATTCGTATGACAAATCAATCCGCCACATGCGCATCCTGACCCGTTTCCTCGGCCTGTGCCTGCTCGTTCAGGTTTCCCTGCAGGGGTTCGCCCAGCCTGCCGAGCAGCCCGTGCGCGTCATCGTGACGCCGGATGTCGACAACTGGCAGCGGGCCTTGGGGCAGCCGGTGCGTTTCCGCATCAGCGTGATGCGCAACGGCTCGCCGATGCGCGATGCCCGCATCGTCTGGCAGGCCGGTCCCGAGCGGATGAAGCCGCTGGCGACCGACAGCGCCACGTCGGCCGATGGGAGTCTTGTCACGCCGCCGCTGTCGCTGCGCGAGCCCGGCTTCCTGCGTTGCATCGCCAGTGTGGTGTCGGAGGGGAGGAGCTACCGTGGTCTCGCCACGGTGGGCTATGACATGGAGCGTATCCTTCCGACCGTGCAGAAGCCTGCCGACTTCGACCGGTTCTGGGGCGATGTGAAGAAGGAGCTGGCGGGCCTGCCCATCGATGCGCGGCTGCTGCCGTTGCCCGAGCGCGGCTCCTCCGCGACGGCCGTCTATCAGCTCAGCGTGCAGAACCTCAACGGCTCTCGTATCTACGGTATCCTCTGCGTGCCGCGCAAGCCGGGGAAATACCCCGCCATCCTGCAGGTGCCAGGTGCAGGGGTGCGGTCCTACAATCCCGACCTGGAGCTGGCCGACAAGGGCGTCATCGTGCTCACCATCGGCATCCATGGCATTCCCGTTACGATGGATCCCGGTCTGTACCAGGATCTCGGTGCCGGCGCGCTCCGCGGATACTTTTTCGCGAGAACAAGTATTACTACCGCCGCGTGTATGCCGGCTGCGTGCGTGCCATTGACTACATCTTCTCGATGCCGGAGTTCGATGGGACGAACCTTGGTGTCAGCGGCAACAGCCAGGGCGGGGCGCTGAGCATCATCACCGCCGGACTCGACAAGCGGGTGAAATGCCTGGCGGCCGTACATCCCGCGCTGTGCGACCTCACTGGATATCTGCAGGGTCGCGCCGGCGGCTGGCCGCATGTCTTCTTCGAGGGTAGCGCCTTCTATAGTCCCAACCCGGCCATCCGCGAGACGGTACCGTATTACGATGTCGTCAACTTCGCCCGGGAGCTCACTCAGCCCGGCTGGTACACCTGGGGCTTCAACGACGAGACCTGTCCGCCCACTTCCATGTACGCCGCCTACAATGCCGTAAAGGCCCCCAAAGAGACTTACCTGCAGGTGGAGACCGGTCACTGGTTCTATCCCGAGCAGCGGGCCCGGATGAATGAATGGCTGCTGCAACACCTCAAATGAAATGCGCATGAAAAAGTACTTGACGCTGCTCGTCGCCATCGGATGCATGGCTAACGCATACGCACAACCGAAGATGTCGGACCGTTTCACGCTCCACAACGCGGGTACGACCGTGTGGAAGGAGAAGGTCGTGTCGATTCCCTGGGAGGGCTTCCGCGAGCGATTCCGCATCACCGACACGTCCGGCTTCCGGGTGGTGGATATCCGCACAGGCCGCGAGGTCCCGCTGCAACTCGAGCGCCTCGGCGGTCGGGAGCCCGTGAGCCTGCTGTTGCAGGTGGACGTACCCGCCGGTGGCAGTGCCGAATATCGCTGTGAGGGGAAGCCCCGGGCGGCCGTGAAGCCGAAGACATATGGTCGCTTCGTGCCCGAGCGCAAGGATGATTTCGCCTGGGAGAACGACCGCATAGCGTTCCGCGCCTATGGCAAGGCGCTGGAGTCGACTCCGAAGGAGAATGCGCACGGTCTGGACGTCTGGGTGAAGCGCAGCCGGGAGATGGTGATCAACGAGCGCTATCGTCGCGGCGACTACCACCGCGACAACGGCGACGGGCTCGACTATTATCATGTCGGCTATACCCTGGGTGCGGGCAACATGGCGCCCTATTTCCGGGATTCCGTGTGGTATCCGGGCAATTTCACGCGCTGGGAGCTGCTCGACAACGGTCCGTTGCGCACCACCTTTCGCCTTTATTATGATCCTGTGGTGATGGATGGGCGGCGGGTATCTTCCGTCAAGACCATCTCGCTGGATGCCGGCACCTATCTCAACCGCATCAGCGTGCAGTACGATGTGGAGGGCCTCGACAGTCTGCCTGTGGTCATCGGTATCATCACGCGCAAGGATCCCGGTGTGATGCGTATCGACGAGCAGCGCGGGTTGGCTTCCTATTGGGAGCCGACCGATCCGAAGAACGGCACCACGGCTGTGGCCGTGTTGGCCGGAGGACCGGTGCGTGCGCGGATCACTGCGCAGCAGATCCTCTTGACGCAGCGCATCGCCACGGGGCGGCCCTATACGTATCGGATGGGTGCCTGTTGGGATCGGGAGGGGACGTTCACGACTTCGGATGCATGGGAGGCCTGGTTGCGGGGGCAATCCGAGGATCGCGAACCGCTGGCCGGGGCGATCGTCAGTTATCGTTGAGCGCCGCCTGACGGCATACTCGTGGCACAGCAACTGTGTTCCGTGTGGCAGTGTAGGAGCGTTTCCCGGGGCACAGGAGGAAGGTTCTGCGTGGCAACCGCCATCGGTTCCGCGTGGCATACGCCGCAGGCGCAGTGCCACGCCTGCGAGCTCAAAGGCCG